>DATDOR010000376.1:0-3877 GCA_035293165.1 Anaerolineales bacterium
GCAGAAATCCCGCCAGTACCACCCCATCACGGGCGTTACCTGGTACGAAGCCGAAGCCTACTGCAATTGGATCGCTAACGCCAAAAAGCAACGCGTCAGGCTCCCAACGGAAGAAGAATGGGAGCGTGCCGCGCGCGGGGACGACACCCGCCCCTTCCCGTGGGGGGAGGAGTTTGATCCCACACTGGCGAACACGCTCGAGAGTGAGCGCGGGATGACCGTTCAGGTTGGAAGTGTCGAAAGAGATGCCAGTCCCTTTGGGATTCATGATTTGGCCGGGAATGTACAGGAGTGGACGGCCAGCGATTATGATCCCCTCCCGGAAGAAAAATTTCCTGCTGCGACTTTACGCGTCGTGCGGGGCGGCTCGTATTATGACACCGCTTACGGCGCGCGCACTTCCTACAGGCGGGCTTATCCGGCAGGATTTTTTTACCCATTTTTAGGATTTCGAGTGGTCGTTGGCATTCGATGAGACATGAAATTGCGTATTACGTATTCCGTAGTAACCACTCAGTCCAGAGTAGGAATGGCGGTCTTCATTCTCAGCCTGAGTAGTTATTACATATTATACGGAGAAAAACCCATGTATTCTGAAAAATCCAAAACCCCTTGGGGCGCAATTGTCGTCGTCATCGCCGTAGTGGTCTTTGGCTGCATTGTTGCCGGTGCGCTGCTTGCGCGCAATTTTTTGGGGGGCAGCCAACTGAGTGGGAACGTGCCCGGCTCCACGGAGGCAGCCCCCGCCGGTTCGGTCGTGGTAGACATTTCCTCGTCTAATACAAAAGAAAACTGGATGGATGTTGTCGTCGCACAGTTCAATGCGGAAAACCACAAGATCGGCTCCGGGGAGACGGTTTTCGTACGCGTGACCCATGTTACATCCGGAGGTTCGCAGCAGGATATTCTCAACGGAAAAATCAAGCCGACCGTGTGGAGTCCCGGTGACCAAAGCTGGGTGGATGGTGCGAATACCGTCTGGCGTGACCGCACCGGACGCCAACTAATTTCGGATGCCTGCCCGTCCACGGTATATGCCCCCAGTGGGTTTGCGATGTGGCGGCCCATGGCGGAGGCTTTGGGCTGGCCGGATACGCCAATCAGTTGGGATGATCTCGTCCAACTGTCCGCCAACCCCGATGGCTGGGCCAGCGAAGGCCACCCGGAATGGGGCAATTTTAAGTTTGGACACGTGCACCCGGCCTATTCCAACGTCGGCTTGCAGATGATGACTGCACTTGCCTATTCCACGCTGGGCACGACCGGCGGTTTACGGCCAGACGATGTCTATTCTGACACAGTGGTCGAGGCATTCCATTTTGTCGAGCAAAACACCTGGCACTATGGCATCCAAAGCCGCACGTTGATGAATACCATCGCGCTGCGTGGCCCCAACTACCTGCACGCCATCACCACCAGCGAAGCAGAAACGCTTAAAACCAACCTGGAACGAGGCAGCGAACTGCAATTCCCCCTCGTGTTCATCTTCCCAGCGGAAGGTACGTTTTGGAGCGAACACCCGTATTGCATTGTCACTGCCGATTGGGTTACTGATGAGCAAGCAGAAGCCGCCCGTATTTTCCGCGATTATTTGCTGGCCCGCCCACAGCAGGAGTTGGCGGTAGATAACTTCCTGCGCCCGGTGGATGAGTCCATTCCCCTCCACGCCCCCCTCTCCCTTGAAAACGGCACCGACCCCCGTGTAACCACGAATCAAGTCCCTGCCCTGGAAAGCCCTTCCGCCGAAGCTGCCGAAGCCGTCAAGGATGTCTTCTTCCAAACCAAGAAAAAAGCGACCGTGATCCTGGTTCTGGACACTTCGGGTAGTATGCAGGGCGAAAAACTTAAAAACGCCGTCGAAAGCTCGGTCAATTTTGTTCAGAGGCTGGATCCCGGAGATGAGGTGTACGTGATGACCTTTGGCGGGGAAAGCGGAGAGGTCTTCCTCCTCCAACAGGGAGGGCGCGCTGGGGACGTGGGTGAAAACCTGATCCAGACGTTACGCGGCCTGTTTGCACGAGGCAATACCCCGCTGTATGATGCCGTATGCCAGGCCAACGACCAGATCAACACATTCAAAGCCGAACACGAAACCGCAGAGGAACGCCGCCTGTACGGAATCATCCTGCTCTCTGACGGGGACGACACCTCCAGTGGCCGTACTCAAAACCAGATGTTCAACTGCCTGCCCAGCGGTGAAGACGTGGAAGGGACCAAAATCTTCACCATCGCCTATGGAGAAGACGCCGATGCCGACCTCATGCTCCGCATCGCCAACCGCACCAACGGGCGCTCGTTTGAAGGCACGCCAGAGAACATTGACCAGATTTATAATTCGATTTCGGCAGAGCAATGAAACGCAACCCTCTCTGGTTCCTCCTCAACCCCTATGGCTGGCTCATCTTTATCATGAGCATTATCACCGCGTTTATCATTGGCGAGTGGTGGATTGTGTTCCTGGGCGTGATCGGCTACCAGACGGTGCTGCTCGTTGAAATGACCTGGGGGGGCAACCTGGGGCATACCGGGCGCGTCCGCCTGGCCCGTGCCGAACAGGAGAACCGCGAACTCCACGCAGAACAGGCCCGTCTGCTGGGCGCGATCCGCGAACGGGACGAAAAATTAATCGCGGGGGGGGAACCACCGTTACCCCCAACGCCAGTGCCGGACCCCGACCTGCCTGACCCGGCCGGTTCTGCGGAATCCGAAGAAAAAGATGCCCCATAATAATCTTCTCACTGCCCCCGCTACTTGCGAAGAAATGTAGAGCCAGCCCAACTTCGACACCGCCGACGAAATCATCCACCCCGACTACGCCCCCGATTGGGTCCACATCCCCAAAAACGGCCAGATCATTGACCACTGGGCTTCCTACTCCTTCTATGACATCTTCACCAGCCTGGGACTGGCTCCGCCTCGGTGGGAGTTGAGTAAACACTTGAAGAGGGATGGCAATCCCCCAAAGATTCAAGTGAGCAAAAGGTCAAGACGCTTATTTTGGCGAAGGGGAAATCTCCGACGGAATATAGGTAAATGATGTCATGATCTCTTCCCGGCAAGGGGTGCAATACCCGAGATCAGTCGTAATTTTCCGCTCCAGACATCTGGGGCAGGTTGATTGGTGGCGGGAACATTTGATCGAACCTTTGTAACACGGGTTTTCACAATTGGGGACAATGCAAATTCCCGGTCCGATTCTCTGAGCATTCTGTTGGGCATTCAGGGTGATGTGCTTGCGGTTATCCGACATAACGTACTCCAAATTTCTTTGAGTGCCAAGTAGAAACAAGAGAACTCTATCTTTGTAAGGTTATGCCGATGAAGCTGCTTGTCGCTATCCGGTTTGGGTTTTGGTTAATTATATCAAATGAGAGCTTCATTTCCGCCATTGGTTTGTAAAGTTCTTTTTTACTTTGCATTCCGCGCCCCAATGACACGAACGCCCATGTTAAGTAATTGGCTGAAAGTAGCTTAAAAAAGACTCCCAAAAAAAAGGGCAGTAACGGCAAAAGTCGGGCACAAAAATATGATGCCAACTTCTTAATTGGATAAAGTTGGACGCATTTATGACCTTCAATAAGGGGCATTATAATGGCTCAAGAGGTCAGGCAAATGCGAACAACCAAGGATAAAACAGGCGTACCCAAACGATATTATCGTCCCGAAATAAGGCGATGTCCACATTGTCAATGGAAATTGAAGCGATGGCACAAACTTTGGCATAAGAAATAAAGAGGTCGTAATTCTGCTCTGTCATGGCTAACTCCTGCCTTTATTATGGCATAGATTTCTGGAGTAGGCGTATTTTAAGTGAATCTCTAAAAGAAATTTAAAAACGTGTTTCCGAAAAAAAGGGTGTGGCGGGGGGTGGCCACCC
>DATDOR010000377.1:0-3034 GCA_035293165.1 Anaerolineales bacterium
GGCGGGGGGAGGCGAGGCTGGCCCCATTTCTCATGGATAAAATCGAGGTCCAAAATGCCAGGTTCCAGCCGATCTTCGTCGAAGACTTGTTTGATTTCCGGGTACAACTCACGGGCGTCCAGACGAACAATCTGGCCGATAAAAAAGGCCATGAAATGTTCTTCGCTCGCTTCGTAGGCTTCGGGGCGGGTGAGCAAGGTACGGAAAAACGAGAGAGTGGCAGGGCGGAGCGCGGGCAAATGGTGGGTTCGCTCCCGCAGCGCCGTCACCGCCGAAACACGAATATCCTCGTTTTCGCGGGTGTCTGCTGTAATCCGCTGCAAATCCTGGGTGAAATAACCGCCCACTTTGCCTATCGTACTGGTGAGCAATTCGGCTTGCCAGTTCCCGTCAGCCTGATCCAGCCAGGGGGCCAGCAGGGCTAATTCTTCGGAGTAGGCTGCGTGCATGGCGCGCAGCACGGCAACGGCATGAAACGAACCGGTTTCTTCATCCCGCTCGTATGCAAGTTGGATTAAGGCGGGAATAAGCGGGCGACCCAGGGCGATGATTTCCGCATAGACAGCCTCCTGATTTTCCGCCCCGATTTCCGTCAAGCGGATCACGGCGGGCGGGTAGGGGGCAAAACTCTTGTATCCCTCCCGGATTTTCGCAGGCATGCGTAAAGCAGCCCGCAGGTTGAGCAGCACCTCTGGACGGACTTCTGCCACCCGGTCGGGTGTGGTGGGGGCCTGGTTAACGGCATCCTCGCGCAACTGGAGCAGTTGTTTTTTCAACTGGTGCGGGTCTTTTTGGGACACCAATTCCAGCCCTTTGTCCAGCGCCTCAATCGCCAGAGAATGGAGGCCGACCTCGGGTAACTCCATCCCCAACCCGTTGTACAGCCAGATGTCGCCCGGATCGCCGGAGATCAATTGGGTGTACAGAGCCAGCCCCACGTCGAAATTCCCGGCTCTCAAATAAATCTCGGCCAGATCGCGCCGGAGATTGGCCCGATTTAAGCCTTCTTCGTGTTGTTCGGCAAAGGCGATGGCCACATAAACCCACTGGAGGGCAGTGAGATAGTTCTTGTGCCAGGCGTAATACTGGAAGGTCTCGAAGTATAGTTCCTGGTAGGAAACAATCTCGGTCACTTCTGGCGAGCGCAGGATTAATTCAAAAACGGCTACTTCCCGGTCACGATCCTTGTTTTTTCGGAAATGTTCGGCCACAGAGAGGAGATCGTGATCGGCATATAGACCTGGGCGGAGGGTCAGAATTTCTTCGCGTGTCAGGGGATCGAATTGTTTGAGCAGGTTTTTCATGTTTTGGAGGCATCCGTCTCCCGAAGTTTGGAAGTTTTTCTCGTTTGAGAACCCATTACCGGTTCGCGAACCAAACCGCATAATCATCCGTGAGCTGGTAGTTGGACGACTTTTTATCCATAGCTTTCAGGTCACATAGGGGAAACACAAATTTGCGGTGACTCACCCGCACGTCTACCAGAACCCCGTACAGGTCTTCAATGTCCCGGATGCCTGTCACCTTGACCCGGTCGCCGGCCCGAAGCGGGCCGCGCTCCTGCCACTCGGTCACTTCCGCTTCAAAAGGAAACGTCAAGTGTTCTTCCAGATAGTCAGACCAGGCGGCAAAAGCGTCCATATCATCCTCGTCCCCCTCGGTTAAAACTTTTTGGATGCGCCGTCCCTGTTCGCCTAAGTAAGCCCAGGCGTGTTGGGAGGTCAGATCGGCCCGCGTGCGTTCTACGTCGCGCGGTTTATCCCGGGGCTGAGCGGGTTCCACTTCGTGAGCATACAGTCCCATGGTGCTCCAATCCAACCCTTCTTCCTCGCAGTGTTGGATGGCAGAAGGGGGAATCTGGCCGAGGGTGAGGCTGTCCCATTGCAGGTCAAGCATGGGGATGCCCTGCTCGTCGGCGCGTATCTCCATCACTCGACCCTGCCACCCGCCGATGTCTCCGCCGAAATCCGGGTCTTTGACGCCGGGTTTGACGACGACCGAGTCGCCGATTTTCAGGGTGGTTGGTTGGGAAGGAACAGAATGTTTTTTAGGGTGTCGAATGCGTTTGCTCATTGTCTTCGATCTTATTATCGCGGTGGCAGGAGCTGGTTTTGATGCCCATCTCCGCCGGGTTTTAAAGCTCTCAGTCTGTGAGTTCTTTCTGCGCGAAAGTCTGGCTTGCGGGTCAATCCTCCTATGCGATCCCATACACCCAGTTTATGCCAAGTTGCCGCATTCGATTGACTAAGCGTTTGTCGGCGCTCCAAAAAACCGCGCCCAGTTCTTCCGCTAAAGCCAGGTATTGGCCATCATAGGCTTTGTTTTGTTGTAGCCTGGCCGCCCACCTGAAGGCACGGCGATGCAAGGCAGGCGTAGGACGAATCGTTTCCACATCCATCTCAAAGAGTGTTTCCAGGGCAGTTTCTGCTTCTTCTGGGGACAAGAGACGCTCTGAAACGGCTCGCCGTAAGCCACTTGCAATTTCATATTCCCAGAGTACTGGAGCCATGAGATGGGCAAGTTCAATTTTCCATACTTCTAGTTGGGCGGCGGCTTGGTTGGAATAGGGCAAGGGAAGGATCTGGGACAGAAACAGATTCGCGTCCACAACGATGCTATCGGTCATTCTTTCCCCTGCCAGATCCGCGCAAGGTCTTCATCCCGCTCTTCACGCGCCCCTGCTACCAGATCCCCTGTATAAACGCCGGTTCGCTTTTGTACGCGCGCACGCAGGACGGACAAACGTTGAAGCGCTTGAGATCGCCGAACCCAGCGGGTGCGCTGGTCATTTTCTTCAAGATACTGGTCAAGGATTTCCCGGACAATCTCAGAGATACTGCGCTGTTCTTGTTGTGCCAGTGTGCGTAAAGCCTGATATTGGGTGGGTTTAAGGAGTAATTGTGTACGGTGCATGGTTTCAGACATAGGTCACTTCCCTATTAATTATACATCTACATTTACATCTAAGCAAGACTGAAGAAAAACTTCTACCTTAGCATGAACATTATACAAGGTCTGGTATTAAACTAAATTC
>DATDOR010000378.1:0-6976 GCA_035293165.1 Anaerolineales bacterium
GACCGTATACACCCCGCGCTTGCGGAATTTGAGTGTGTACGCGCGCCGCGCCCGCTCAAACCAGCGCAGACTGAACACATTTGTCAGCAGCCCTTCGTCGGGGATGTGAGTAGGCGCGAGCAAATCCTCGTCGTCCGGGCCAACAGCCTTCGGCCAGGGGTCCTGCACCCGCAGCCAGGAGAGTGGGAGCAGTTTGCGGTTTTCGATTTCGATACGAAGGGGGACTTCTTCACCAGGGAAAGCGCGGGTGTAATAAGGCTTGCGGCGGTAGACAACATTGTTCAGCGCGCGGTTTTTCCACCAGCTTGCGATGCCAATCACCACCATCAACATCGTGGGCAGCGCAATCAGGAGCGGGACGCGCACCACGACCCCGAAAACAATCAAAACGGCAAGTAGCGGAAGCCAGCGACGGGGATCCAAACTTATGCCTCCACCGGAACGGGAACGGCCTCAACAATATCTGAGACCAATTGTTCAGGCGTGCGCCCGCGCAACTGCGCTTGCGGCGAGATCATCAAGCGGTGGGTGAGTACGTGCGGGGCAAGTGCTTTCACATCATCAGGGAGAATGTAATCCCGCCCATCAATTCCTGCCCAGGCCTGTGCGGCGGCATATAACGCCAGGGTGGCACGAGGGCTGGCCCCCAGTTCGATTTCATTATGCTCGCGTGTCGCGCGTGCCACGCGGACGACGTAATCCCGCACCGATTCTTCCACCCGAATTTCGCGCCGCTCGGCTTGCAGCTTTTGAATTTCTTCGGGAGAAGTCACCGCTTCCAACTCCGGCAACGGATCGCTGGCGCGGAACCGTTCGAGGATGGCATTTTCATCTGACTGGGTGGGGTAGCCGATAGCGACACGGAGCAGGAAGCGGTCAATCTGGGCTTCAGGGAGCGGGAACGTGCCTTCGAGTTCGACCGGATTTTGGGTCGCCATCACCAGAAACGGGCGGGGGAGCAGGTGCGGAACTCCGTCAATCGTCACCTGCCGTTCCTGCATCGCCTCCAGCAATGCGGACTGCGTACGCGGCGTCGCGCGGTTGATCTCGTCTGCCAGCACAATATGGCTGATGATCGGCCCGGCCCGAAACTGGAATTCCTGTGCCTTTTGATTGAACCAGTTCAACCCGGTCACGTCCGAGGGCAGTAAGTCAGGCGTAAACTGGATGCGGCGAAAGCTGGCTCCAAGCGAGGCCGCCATCGCCCGTGCGAGCGTGGTTTTCCCCGTCCCCGGAACATCTTCCAGCAGCACATGTCCTTCACACAATACGGCGACCAGGGCGAGATTGATGACTTCATCTTTACTGATAATTACTTTTTTGACATTTTCGCGAATGCGAGACGCGACGTCAGCGATCATGAGTTCCTCCGGATTTATCGTATTCAGTTTGGTAACTAATCAGCCAGAAAAAGGATTGGAACTTTCTTAGCCTGAACACTGATTTCTGAACATTGGCAAGTTTACCACCCTCCATCCATCCCGTTAACGTTTACCTTCGCGCAGGCTGGAAGGTTCAATCGAATGGTGATACACTCTGAAACGTGCTCGCTACCCTCTTCAACGCTCCCCTTTGGGTTTTTGTTATTTGCCTGTTCGGTGCGATTTTTACCTGGTTGGCAGCCGACCAATTCCGCGACCAATTGCTGGCCGATAGCCACCGGCTCGTGCGAGAGGTGGCTATCCGTTATTTACAAATCACCATTGGCCTGTTCACCATTTTCATCATCGGGATGTTTTGGGCGGTTGGACGATACGCGACCCAATCCATACAAGGACTATTAGGCGCCCCCGATCCGGAAATGGTTGAAAGCCCTACCATCACTCCCACAGTAGACCCCTTCTTCGGCCCGATTGGCACCCCGACCTCACCCAATTCGCCTGCCCAGTCCTCGGATGCCGGATTTGCCCCAACCGGGGACGCCAGTCCAACCCCAACCGAAGTGCCCACTGCGAATGTTTTCAACACCCAGGGGTTGGGGGTCAACATGCGCGAAGAAGCAGGGTTTGATGGCGCCATTGTTATCGTCGTGGCTGAGGGTGACAGTGTCATCCTGCTTGGCGAAAGAGAGGAAGCTGACGGCCTGCTCTGGTATCACGTTCAGACACAAACGGGGATTCAGGGGTGGATCGCTGACCTTTATCTGGATTTGGGAGAATAACATGCCCTCTATCGTAGCCCTCGACATCGAAACCACCGGCCTGGACAATGTCCGAGACGCCATCATTGAAATCGGTGCGGTGCGCTTTAATGATCGCCGCGTGGAGGGGGAGTGGAGCACACTCATCAACCCTCGCCGCGCAGTTCCCCCTGAAATCACCAAACTGACCGGAATTACCAGCGATATGGTGCGCCACGCGCCCATTTTGGAGGAAGTGCGGGATGACCTGGAAGCCTTCGTCGGGGAAGCGCCAGTATTGGGGCACAATGTCGGTTTCGATATGGGGTTTCTTCAGCAGCGGGGGCTTTTGGGGTTGAATGAGATGATTGACACCTATGCTCTCTCGACGGTCTTGCTTCCCACGGCCAGCCGGTACAACCTGGGGGCGCTGGGGCAGTTGTTAGGCATCCCATTCCCAGCCACGCACCGGGCGCTGGACGATGCCCGCGTCAGCCACCAGATTTTTATCCAGTTTCTCGAAAAAGTCCGCGCCCTGCCCCTGGATTTGCTCGCCGAGATCACTCGCCTGGGCGACCCATTCGAATGGGGTGGGGATGTGATCTTCCGGCAGGTGATGCGCGAACGAGCCAGGGAAACGGTAGAATCCCAGGGGGATTCTATACAGGCACGCCGCGTCGCGCCGCCCGGGGACGGTTACGGGCCGCTGTTCGGGGGCCTGAACCGGGCGGGGGGGCGCGCCCCACGTATGGATCAGCGTCCTGCCCCGCTCATCCCTGATCCTGATCCTTTCACCCCGCTCGATCCCGACGCCGTCGCCGCCATTCTCGAATATGGGGGGGAGTTTTCCCGGCATTTTCCCCAGTTTGAGCACCGCGCCGAGCAGGTCGAAATGCTGCGGACGGTTGTCTGGGCGTTGTCCGAGGGGCGGCATTTGATGGTCGAAGCCGGGACTGGAACCGGAAAATCGGTGGCGTACCTGGTGCCTGCCTCGTTGTGGGCGCTACAAAACAATACGCGCGTGGTCGTGTCCACGAATACAATCAACCTGCAAGACCAGTTGGTGAGCAAGGACATCCCCGACATCATCGAGGCGATGGATGTGCCTCTGCGGGCGGCGGTGCTGAAAGGCCGGTCGAACTACCTGTGTCCGCGCCGGTTTGAGACGATGCGCCGCCAGGGGCCAGAGTCGGCAGACGAGGTACGGCTCCTGGCGAAGACGCTCGTCTGGCTCATGGAAGGGGGGAGCGGTGACCGGCAGGAGATCAACCTGCACGCGGGGGAACGGTTTGCCTGGGAGCGGATTTCGGCGGCGGACGATGCCTGTACGAATGACACCTGTATGCGGAGGGCGGGTGGGACGTGCCCGTTTTACCGCGCCCGGCAGGCCGCGCAGAACGCGCACATCATCATTGTCAACCACGCGCTGCTGCTGGCGGACGTGGCGACGGGCAACCGGGTTTTGCCCGAATACCAGTATTTGATTGTGGACGAAGCGCACCACATGGAAGCGGCGGTGACGAACGCGCTGAGTTTCCGCATTTCGCAGTTTGAGGTGGAGCGCACGATGCGGGAATTGGGCAGCACGAACGGGGGTGTGCTCGGACGGCTGTTGACGACGCTCCACGATGTGATCCAGCCCAGCCATTATGCGGCGATGTACGCACTGGCGGAGCAGGCGACGACCTCGGCGATTTATTTCCAAAATGCCAGCCGCAATTTTTTTGTGGAGATTGATAATTTCCTGGCCGCGATGCGGGAGGGGCGGGACATCGGCCCATATAGCCAACAAGTGCGGATTTTGCCTGCCACGCGCACACAGCCCGCCTGGATGGACGTGGAGACGATCTGGGATGAGGCGGGAGCCAGTCTGCGTTCCCTGCGCACCCAATTGGAGCAAATTGCCAAAGGGATGGTGGAGTTGATGGAGGGCGGTTTTGAAGGGGCGGAGGACGCGTATGGGGATTTGAGCAATCTGTTCCGCCGCCTGAGCGAGATTGACAATCAAATGGAAGGGCTGGTCTTCAAGCCTGATCCCAACCAGGTGTATTGGGCGGAAGTCCAGTCCGATGGCCGCCGGTTGTCGCTGAATGCCGCACCGCTACACATCGGCCCGTTGATGCAGGAGCATCTCTGGCATCAAAAAACGTCGGTGATTTTGACTTCAGCAACGCTGACGACACACGGGGAATTCGAATATTTGCGGGGCCGCCTGTTTGGGGAGGATGCGGATACGGTCGCGCTCGGGTCCCCGTTCGATTATGAAAGCTCAACCTTGCTCTACATCCCGAACAACATACCCGAACCTTCCGACCGGTGGGGGCACCAGCGCGCCGTCGAGCAGGGGCTGATCCACCTGTGCAAGATGACGGGCGGGCGTGCTCTGGCGTTGTTCACCTCCTACGATCAACTTAAACGCACATCTAACGCCATCAGCGGGCCACTGGCCGAGCATGGCATCATCGTGTACGAACAGGGGACGGGGGCTTCGGCGACCGCGCTGCTCGAAAATTTCAAGACATCGGAACAGGCTGTGCTGTTGGGGACGCGTTCGTTTTGGGAGGGGGTAGACGTGCCCGGCGAAGCGCTGTCCGTGCTGGCAATCATCAAGCTGCCCTTCGACGTCCCCTCCGACCCGATCATCGCCGCCCGCTCGGAGACGTTTGAGAACGCCTTTCAGGAATACACGCTGCCCGAAGCGATTCTACGTTTTCGGCAAGGGTTTGGCCGCCTGATTCGCACGAAGTTTGACCGGGGCGTGGTGGCAATTTTCGACCGGCGCGTACTGACGAAGATGTATGGAAAGCTGTTCGTGGAGTCCCTGCCGCAGTGTACGGTGCAGGTCGGGCCTCTGCAAAATCTTCCGGCGATGGCAGGGCAGTGGTTAAATCTTTGAAACGTGAATCGAGAAGCCTGAAACGTAAGGTAGACAATCGAAAAGAGGGTAAAATTGTGGTTAGGAGTTGAAGATATGGCTACTGAAGAAATGACTTTACAAGATATCATTGCCGATATTCACGCCCTGCACGAAGATATGGAAGTGTACGAGCGCAAATACGGCGTTCTCTCGGAAACATTCTATGAGGCTTATATGAATGGGGAAGAACCAGAAGATGACTCGTGGGTGTTGGATTGGAGCGATTGGGCGGGAGCGTATAAAATCTGGCTGCGACGGCAAGAACAGTACCGGCGCACAATCCAATCTTTACGGGAAAGTGCCCCTGCTATTTCAAATGTGATTGAAAGAACAGCGCAACGTGAGCCCATTCCAGTCGCTGCGTAATTACGAAGAGTATATTTACACGCTGAAACAGCGCTTTCCCTCTATTGAGCGATCTACATTGGTTGTAGCTCCGCGCGGGAGGCGTGTTGCGGTATTACATGGGGAATTGACTTTCGCACCATCGCATTCCTGCACCTGGGTTAAGTTTTACGCAACCCAATTTACCTTTCTTGATTCGAGAGATTGAGGAGCGAATTACATCGGAAGTTGAATTGAGTGCGCGTTAGGTTGCTGTAAAATTACCTGGCGATAGACAGTGGTTGAATTTATGAATACTAAACCAGCCCTCTCTTTTGGTGAATTCGTCGCATTGATGGCAATGATGATGGCGCTGGCGGCGCTATCCACGGACGCAATGCTCCCGGCGTTACGCAACATCGGGGATGATCTGACTGTCCAGCGTGAAAATTCCACCCAATTGATCGTCTCGTTTTTATTCCTGGGGATGGCAGCCGGGCAGATCGCCTATGGCCCGGTGTCCGATAGCATTGGCCGGAAGCCGGCGATTTACGCGGGGTATACGCTGTTCATCGCCGGATGCCTGCTCTCCATTTTTGCAACCAATTTCTCCGTCATGCTGGCGGGGCGTTTGCTGCAAGGCGTTGGGATCGCCGGGCCGCGCAGTATTACGCTGGCGTTGGTTCGGGACCAATATGAAGGACGCGCCATGGCGCGGGTGATGTCCTTCGTGATGGTGGTCTTCATCCTCGTGCCCGTGATTGCGCCTAGTTTCGGACAGGCCATACTTTTATTTGCAAGCTGGCGTGCTATCTTTGGCGCGCTATTGACGCTGGCCCTCCTGACTGTCCTCTGGTTCGCCCTCCGCCAGCCCGAAACCCTGCCCGAAAACCGCCAGATACCCTTTTCGATCCAGCGCATCTGGAAGGCGATTGTCGAAATCTGCACCCACCGGATCGCCTTCGGATATACGCTCGGAGCCGGGTTGGTTTCCGGCGCGTTCATGGGGTATTTGAACTCCGCGCAGCAGATTTTCCAGGAGCAATACGGACTCGGCACCCGGTTCCCCCTTTACTTTGCAATGATTGCGCTCGCGATTGGCGGGGCATCCTTTACGAATGGAAGGCTGGTGATGCGGTATGGGATGCGCGCGTTGTCCAGTGGGTCGGTGCTGGCGCTCGTGGTGCTTTCCATCGCCTTTAGCCTGTTTGCATTCGTGGTTGGCGGCCACCCGCCGTTGCCTGCTCTCATGATCTATTTGATGGCTTCGTTCTTCTGCGTGGGGATTTTGTTTGGCAACCTGAACGCTTTGGCGATGGAACCGCTCGGACACATCGCCGGAGTCGGGGCTGCCGTCGTGGGTTCGCTTTCGACCTTTATCGCCGTGCCGCTCGGAACGGTGATCGGCCAGGGGTATAACGGGACGGTACTGCCGTTAGTGGGTGGGTTTGCGGTGTTGAGTGCGCTTTCGATGGCGGTGATGCGGTGGGCGGAGGGGAGAAGAAGGGTGGCGGAGATGGAGCCTTCGAGGTGAGGTCTGGTATGGAAAATCTTCAAACGATGTATCGCAGGTCAAAGGGTGTTAAAATATCAATGTGAAAATCTACCTTGATTTA
>DATDOR010000379.1:0-5206 GCA_035293165.1 Anaerolineales bacterium
ATCCGGTTGAAAAACTGGCCGATGCGCTGCGACAGATCAATCAATCCCTCGCGCTTGACTCCGTTGTGATCGATACTTCCGCCGGTTTGACAGAAGAGAGTCTCCGGTCACTTGCCCTGGCTGACTCGTTGGCCGTGGTCATGTTGCCTGACCTGCAGCATTACCAGGGGACAGCCGTCATCACAGACCTGGCGCGCCAACTGAGTGTCCCCTCTATCTCGCTGGTCATTAACCAGGTGCCGGATTTTTTCGATCCTGTCCAGGTGAGACGGGAAATCGAAGACAAGTATCAGACCGCGGTAGCCGCCGTCCTGCCATTTGTGGATGAATGTGGCACTGGAGAGCGTTTCTTTGTTCTGGACTACCCTGAACACTCCTTGACGCTCAACTTAATGCAGATGGTTTTAGGCTTATTGAAATAATCTGTATTCGTCAACGAAAGTGTGAACAACGAGATTCCCGAAAAAAAGGTGTGTTTGGGGGTGTACACCCCCAAACACACCTTTTTTTCGGGTGTTCATACTACTGTTGACCAAAACACTTATTGAAATAATCATTGGTTTGAGTCAAGCTAAGGGACTGTACGCGCGATGCCATAACCTGGTATAGTTTCGCACTTCGTCTTCCCACCGGACATCATCCCAATTTAGCTCTGGCTGGACAATTGCGCGTATTTGCTCGATTTCGTTCAACCCCCCTCCTGTCAACACCAACCCCAAACGTACCCGTCTCAACAACAAATCATCCAGGTGAATGACCGCCTCTGCCCGCGCCGCCCAACGCAACTCAGCCCACAAATAGGGTGAACCGGGAATCGTGGATAACTCCCCCGGCAAGGCAGCAGAAACCAACGTGGGTGCATCCACATGATATCGGCCCACCAACCGCAACCCGGCGGAGGGAGGTAACTGCCCCAAACTTTGTACAGTCTCCAACGTCTCGCCGTCCGCGCCTTCCAATTCCGGCGATCCCTTCCTTTCCGGCAACAAATCGCGTACAGTCTGCAACGCATCCCGCGCCATCAACCGGAAAGTCGTCAACTTCCCCCCCGAAACCGTCAACAGCCCGTTTTCCAACCAGATCACATGCTCGCGCGACTCTTGCGAGGGATTCGCTTTACCCGTATTGACCACTGACCGGATCCCTGCCCAGGTAGACTGCACATCCGATAGGGTGAGTTCCTGCGCGGGGAACACCTTTTGTAGCGCGCTCATCAAATAATCTATCTCCTCCGCGCTGATGCATGGATCGGTTTGCAACTCCAAACCATGATCTACGTCCGTCGTGCCAAAAATCGTCACCCCCTCCCAGGGAATAGCCATCACAGGGCGGCCATCTTTGGGGTGAAGGAATGTGACAGCGCGGGTAAGCGGTAAGCGATGGGCGGGGAAAACCAGATGGCTACCCCGCAGCGCGCGTAATCGGCGCGGTTGGCCGATTTGCACGCGCACTTCGTCTGCCCATGGCCCCGCGGCGTTGACGACGACCGTCGCCTGTAGTTCTGCTGTCCGTCTATTTCCACCAGGGGACAGATCACGCACAACGACCCCGCGCACCTTCCCGCCCTGATCACGTAACAATCCTCCCACATGGGCATAGTTGAGCGCAAAACCGCCCGCGCGCGTTGCCGTTTGCAAGACGCGCAGCACCAGACGCGCGTCATCCGTTTGGGCGTCGAAATACCGGTACCCACCGATCAGATCAGGGGTGGTCAGCGGCGGGCAGAGTTCACGCACATCCATCGCGTCGTATGCCCGGTGGCTCCACTGCCTGGCGAGCAGATCGTAAAATACCAACCCGGCACGGAAGACCCAAGCGGGCATGGAGTCCCCTTTGAGGCTGGCATACAAAAACCCCAACCGTGTGATCAACCCCTTGCCATCCCGCAAAAGACGTTCGCGTTCCTGTACCGACTCCAATGTAGTTTTGATCTGGGCATTTTTCAGATAACGCAGACCCCCGTGAACCAGTTTCGACGAACGGCTGGATGTGCCGGACGCAAAATCGTGCGCTTCCACCAGCAAAGCGCGGAGTCCCAAGCGGGTGGCCTCATGCAAAATACCTGCTCCGGTGATGCCCCCGCCGATGATGATCAAATCCCAGGGTTGAGAGAGTTGATTCCAGATTTCGTCACGTGTATTGGGCATCCACATATCGTGTTCGTAGTGGCTACGTTAGTTGTTCTCAGGTTGAACGACTGTAGTCGTTAATACGATCGAACAATTTACCCGGATTCATCAACCCTTGCGGATCGACAGCTTCACTCATTACCCGCAACACATCTATTCCGATCTTGCCTTTCTCCGCTTCCAAATAGGGCGCGTGATCCGTCCCCACCCCATGCTGGTGGCTGATTGTGCCGCCGTGAGCGACGATGACCTGGCTCGCTGCGGTTTTCATCTTCTGCCAGTGTTCGAGCAGTTCATCGGGGTCTTCGGTGCGGCGAAAAAGATAGGTCACGTAAATGCTCGCCCCATCGCCGTACACATGCGATAAATGGGCTATCACCAGCGTGCGTTCGCCAGTTTCTGCGATACTCTGTGTAGTCGCTGATTTGATCGCCTGGGCAAGAGGTAAAACTTTGGCCCATGGAACGGCGGTTTCGAGCGTGTCTACGGCGACGCCGCACTCCCAGAGTGTGTTCCGCAGGTAGGGCGTGAGAAATCGGTTTTTGCGCCAGGCATGCCCAGCGAGCGTTCCGGTCGGCAACCCACCAAATGAGCGAAATAGACTCTCCGCCTGGCGGCGTGATCGGGGAACTTCCTGACGTGTTCCCGTAACAGCGAAGATGAGCAAACAGCGTTCAGGGCCATACCCAAGCCAGGACAACCCGCGCCCGGCCAGGTCAAACAAGCGGCTTGTTCCTGTGAGAGCAAGGTTCGCTTCGGTTTCGTCCGAGTCGCTGAAGCGCATCATCGAGAGGGGGAGTTCAGCCTGGGCAGTAGCGCGCACCGCACGCATACCACTCTCCCAATCTTTGAAAAACACGCCAAAAAAGTCTTCGGATTCCGGCAACGGACGAACGCGCACGGTAGCCTGGGTGATGATCCCCAACCGCCCCTCTGACCCCAGGATTATCTGGCGCAAATCTGGTCCGGCGGCACTGGCCGGAAGATTCGGTAAGTCCAATGAGCCAACGGGCGTTTCGACATGTCCCCCGGCAAACAGGTCTTCGATACGTCCGTAGTAATAAGATTGTTGCCCGCTGGAACGCGCGGCGATCCAACCCCCAAGCGTAGAGTATTCGAAGGATTGCGGGAAATGTCCGAGCGTATATCCGCGTTCGCGCAAAGTGGCCTCCAGATCAGGGCCGCGTACCCCTGCGCCGAATGTGGCGAGGTGGCTGGCTTCATCAAGTTGAACAAGTTGGTTGAGACGGGAAAGATCAACCGTGACAACCGGTGAGTCACCAGGAAGGGGGTTGATGTGCCCAACGACACTGGTTCCGCCGCCGTAGGGGATGAGGCGCGTGTCAGTTCGGCGGGTGTGATCCAGCAGGGTGCGGATTTCTTCTGAATTGGTTGGAAAGGCCACCCCATCCGGGAAGGTACCAATGCGCCCTGAGCGAAGTGCAATCCAATCGGGCAGGCTTTGGCCTCGAGCGTGCAAAAGCCGTTGCTCGGAATCCGTTTGGATGAGAGGGTGAGGGGTCAGGCCAGAGGATGGGGCGCCCACTCCGGCCATGGCCGTTTCAAAAGCGGTGTCGGGAAACGCGATAAACTTCCCGATTTTATTTTCCAAAAAAAGGGCGGCGGATTCGGAAAGAGGAAAATGGATGGCGGTATCCCCCCAACCATTCCAGCGCTTCATGTCATTGAACAGGTGATAGTCACTTCACTCGGCCTTTTCCGAAAACTCATTCCATGTTTCTGACCAGTTTTGTGCCAAGTGACTGTCACCTCAGGTAAATTATCTTCCATCCCCCAACTGAGATACTTGCCGCAGCAGACCCAACACAAGCAGACCGAGTTTGACCCCTTCCCCAGCAGACAGTTCAGGACGTCCACCATCTTTTTCGGCGCGTTGGACGAGCATGTAGGCTGCCCCCAACCCCGCCAACAGGCCTACACCTGCCCCAATGAGCAGCGTTTTTACTTTCCAATTGTCTTGTGCTTCGTTTTCCATGAGATGGGTTTCTCCTATTTTTATTTCGTTGTATCAGGTTTCCGAAGTTTTAAATCCTGGTTGATCATGAGCTGGTTTTCTCAAACTTCGGAAGTCTCACTCGTTTTTTGGGGAGATGTTTTGCGTTTTGGGATGGCAGCCTGAATTCTGGCAGTAAAGCTTTGCACCTGTATGACCGGTTCGACGGCTTTATCTGCATATTGGCGCACAATCCCGCGGATCCGATCAAAAATCCCTTGCAAGCGAAACATCCAACCGGGTAATATCTGAAATAATCGCACCAATCCATAAACCGACCCGGCAAGCAATGCCAACGGGATCAGTGAAAACAACATGGCTGGGAGGATCAGCCAGATCAGCGAAATATCCGCCCATCTTCGCACCTCCCCGCCCTGTGTGACCGCCGCGACCGGCAAGACGCACACCGCCAACATCAAAATCACACCCACCCCCAAAGGAAAAAATACCTGCCAAAACATCTGGCGGCGATGTTGTTCGTGTGTTTCGGGATTCCTTTTTGAGATGAGATGCGAAAAGTTAGCATTGGTCATAGGGATATTTTAACATGAATCCGATGAGACAGAACGAGGTGATAAAATTAGAACCCATGTCTCTCCAACAATTGCTCTCCCTCTGGAAATATACTCCTCAAATCGCCGAAAACATCGCCCACTGGGAAACCATCCCACCCCGGCAGGGAAGGGTGACAGACCTGCCGCGTGATCTCCACCCAGGCCTGGTCGCTGCCCTCCATCAGCAGGGAATCCACGCCCTCTACCTCCACCAATCCCAGGCGTGGGAACATACCCGCGCGGGAAAACACGTCGTCATCGCCACCGGTACCGCCAGCGGCAAAACCCTTGCCTACAATCTCCCCATCCTCGACCGTCTCCTCCGCGACCCCGAAGCCCGCGCGCTCTATCTATTTCCGACGAAAGCCCTGGCTCAAGACCAACTGGAGCAAATCAGCAAATCTCATATCAACAATCAGCAAATCACCCAATCACGCAATCTCCACTCTCCAATCTCGGATGAACAATTACGATTTACCAATTACCCATTACCCATTGCTAATTATGAC
>DATDOR010000380.1:0-3559 GCA_035293165.1 Anaerolineales bacterium
CTTTTTCACTAACGATTTTTACTTAAGCTTTGAATTGAAGTAACTACTCAGCCCAGAGTGGAAATGGCCCGAAAAAAAGGTGTGCGTGGGGGTGTACACCCCCACGCACACCTTTTTTTCGGCGATTCCTCTGCCTTAGCCTGAGCAGTTACGCATTGAATAGATCAATCTTTTTGCGTGATGAGAAAACGCATCACAGGTTCAGTTAATCGCAGGTTACGTTCTAAAGTGATACAAAAAGACGGCGCCATATTGGATTCAATGAGAACGTACTGGCCTTCGTGTTTCTTACGAATGGGATATGCCAGGGTACGTTTGCCCCAAAGATCCACTTTGGACACCGTGCCACCTGTTTCCGTAATCCAGCCAGAAACTCGTTCAACAAGTTCCTTGAATGAAACATCATCCATTTCTGGATTCGCGATGAAAACAATTTCATAGTCGCGCATATTGAGTTGTACCTCCTTTCCATGGGATTGCCCCTGATCTTGGACACAAGGTGTGTCGCTGTCAGGAGCGGAAAGTCTGCTACATCTGGTTTTTAGCAGAGCGGCGGCTAGTGTAGCATAAAGGGAGGGAGTTGGAAAGGGTGTGTGAAGGAATTCTCAAAGTGATTTAAGTAAAAGGCCTCATTTTTCAGGCTAACCTCTTCCTGACTGAGTAGTTATGTTTGTATTATGATAATTTTGAGCCAACATAGCTTCATTGGGGTGAGGTGAAAATACTCTATTTATGTATAAGCTCGATCTATCTGAGTTAAAGTTTTTCTGGAACCATACATGCAAAAGTTCTATTTCATTTACTGAAAGAGGTACATACCTCCACGCACACCTTTTTTTACGGGGCTATTTCCACTCTGGGTTGAGTAGTCACCAAAAAATACCTTCTTCTATCGGCATACTTCGATTACAGCATCCCTATCAGGAAATTCAATACCTGCCAGTAGGCATTATAGAAGATTCCAGGCCACTTGCTGCTGGGGAGGGCAGGCGGGAAGGAAGATGCCCCTCGCTCGTCAAACCGGTTGCCCACCCCGCTAACATCCCACAAGATGTCTGAGCCAGGAATGCCTAGCTCGGCGATGAATTTATCCGCATCGTATCCATTATTGGCAAAGTTATTATCGTGAATGTAATTAAACTCCGGCCGGGTGGGAACGTTGATGCGTTCCGGTTCAAAGGCAATCGCCAGGTCGAATACGCCAACCCCAGCAGTTTTGTTCCCCCGGATGGTATTGCCATACACCTCTGCATAATCCACCCCAATCAGCGCGATCCCGGACCCCGGCGGGGCAATGGCAGCAGCGGTCCCCTCGATGGCAAAGTTTTCATGGTTGTTATTTTCGACCAGGTTGTCGTATACCTTTGTATACAAATTTACTTTGGATGTCAGGTTGGGCAGGAGAACCACGAGAATCCCCATGGTATTGTCATAGGCATGATTACCGTAGATTTCCGTATCCACCGTGTTCTCTGCCTCGATCCCCAGCACGTTCTCGTACACCACATTATTTCGAATGACCACTTTCTCACTTTGCCCGGCATAAATCCCTGCATCTTTCGTCCCAATGACAGTGCTGTTCTCAATCAAAATGTCGGTGCTCTTGACCGGATACAGGCCGTAAATGCCCGTATTTTCCGTGAATATGTCGTGCATATGAACGCCCGTTGCCCCTTCGACAAGAACCCCTGTGCTGGTGTAATTGATCACGCGCAAATACCCAACTTCAAAGTTGCTTCCCGATGAAACCACACCTTCCGGCAATTTGTCCTCGCCATCCATAGTGGGCCATTCACCATTTTCGTTGGGAATCCCGACCAGGGTAATGCCATTCAAATCAATCACCACCCGCTCGTGATAAGTGCCAAAAGGAATCTGGATCGTGTCCCCTGCCTGGGCGCGGTCCACGACCGATTGGATGCGCTCTCCCGGCTGAACGGTGATCGTCTTCGGCGCACGCGGGGGCGTGCCAACGAAAGCCGAGCCGGTATTTTGTGTGATCACCACCGCTCGCGCGGGATTGTCCAGATGCGCCACCAAAGGCAACCCGGATGGGACAGCGATAGGGATACCGGGCAGGGCGCTCTCATCCGTCAGCGCGTAGAGAAATGCGACCAGATCTGATTTTTCCTGCGCTGTGAAATCAAATCCCAGGACAAACGGATCTACCCCCTTCACGCCATCCACATTCCCACCGCCCTCGGCGTAAAACTCGACCACCTCCTCCAGCGTGGCAAACGTACCGTTGTGCATATACGGCGCAGACAGGGCGACATTCCGCAGCGAAGGCACTTTGAACGGTTGGGAACTGGCATCTCCATCCGGGACACCAATCACACGCAAGGTATCGCTGCTGAATGTAGGGGCTGAATGGCACTCAAAACACCGCGTTGCCGCCGAACGGAACAGGTTCAAACCGCGCCGTTGCGCCGGGGAAAGGGCATCAAATTCTCCGGCAGCATAATGGTCGAAAGGGCTGTCCTGGCTGGTCAGCGTACGCTCGAAGGCGGCCAGGGCCTTGTTAATTCGGGCAGGAGTAATCCGGTCATCCCCGTAGGCGGCCTTAAACAGGTCTGCATAGCCGGAGATAGTCGTCAACTCTTCGGAGAGCGCTTCGGGATCGGCAGCCATTTCGTCGGGGTGGGTCAGGGGCGTTACGGCTTGCTCTTCGAGCGAGGATGTCCGCCCATCCCAGAAGAAAATTCGCGTGTATCCAACATTCCATAGACCAATAGTGTTGCGTGTGAGTTTCGTACCGCCGTCCCGTTCCGGGCCAGCGCCCTGTCCGCCCGCACCCACCGCTACCGGCAGGCCATCGGCAAATCCAAAATCGGGATGGTGACAATGCGCGCAGGAGATGTCATTGTTTGAGGAGAGGACCGGGTCGAAAAATAACATCTTGCCCAGTTCGGCCATTGCAGGCGTGGTTTCGCCGTTGAGGGGTGGGAACTCGCGCTGCAGCCCGGTGTAAGAGGGTTGAATGGTGCTTGATCCTGCGCCGTAATCGGCAGCGGCGAATGTTTCATCTTTAGGAACGGGAATAAACCCTGTAATGAATATAGCTCCAGCCAGCAAAATCAGCAGGCCGCCAACGATCCTGAGTAACCACTTGAAGAATTTTTTCATAAAAACTGCTCCTCCAGCATTAAGGTAAATGGTAACTACTCAGCCGGGCAGGGGATTTGTCCGAAAAAAAGGTGTGCGTGGGGGTGTACACCTCCACGCACACCTTTTTTTCGGGAAACCTTTCTCTTCGCCCGAGCAGTTACGGTAAATGTGCCTTTTGACCGGTATATTGCTCAATTAACCGGTCCATTTCAACCACAACCGCCAGCACAACGGGGATTTTTCGCCCGTCTCCAGCCCACATCCAGGCAGTTTGCGTGTGGTTATCCGTCTCTAATTTGAAAGTATACATCACCTCGTCTGGAACACCCATTCGGAAACCTGGTGGATTTGAAGTGATATTCAAGTTAAGGATTAAAGCCCATATATGATCATTTTCATCCATGGGGAGATGGAATGGTCCAAAGTCTATTTCTTCCCCAATTTTCCGGTG
>DATDOR010000381.1:0-2741 GCA_035293165.1 Anaerolineales bacterium
AATCTGGGCTTACCCCATAGTGGAGAAATAAGTTTTTCGTCTAATTTTCGTCTGTCATTAGACGAAACCATATTCACCCCGCTCCACCACATCTCCCTCCCCCTCCTCAACCATATCAAACACATCCCCTCCTGATGTATGGAACAAACTGCGCCAGAAACGGTGTTCGCGCAGTGGCTCAGTGATGCGCAAGTCTCTTCGATATATGCGTCTACCCGCGTTGAGGGCGATCCACGCGTTGGATCTTAAGAAGTGGATGTAGGGTTAATCGAATGGAAGGGGGTGGATTGGAAGGTGGATTAGGTGTGTGTACGTGCGTAGGGAAGTTTATGCCGTCACGATTGGTTCAGACTGAACCAACTCTAACAGAAATTCCGGGGCAAAATCCGCCCCGTTCGGCCATTCAATGGTTCGGCTAGTCAAATAGACCTGTTGGAATAATTTTGTGTCGCGCAATGGCTCGAAAATTTCCCCGTAAAGTTCCGATTGCAGGTCAACCCCACCTTCAACGCCGTTGTTGAACGTGAGTTTGAGTTGGTAATCTTTTAGATATTTGACATCGGTTACATGGATAAACATATTGGCACCTTAAGGGAGTGGATCAATCCGATTAAGCGGTAAACGTTGTTGTGCGCGCGTCCAATTCTCAAATAATTCTTCCCGGTGTTCGTCCATGCCCAAATCAAATTCAATGCTCTGCGGGGCAGCCTTCCGGTAACAGCACCGGTTCTAATTTCCAATATCGCCTCATCATCTTGATACTCGGCATGAAAGTGTGGCGGAAGATGATCATTGTAGTTCATAGTAATCTTGATGCCGTAAAATTCTGAGATGGTGGGCATACTTTGATTATACTCGATGGAACCATAGCTTTGACAACGCCTCCATCCTTTCCCTTTTCGTCTATTATTTGTAACCATTCAGCCGAGAAAGGAATTGGCCCGAAAAAAAGTTCCTTGAATTTCTTGTCTCCTATGGCAAGAAGGCGCGTTATAATCGCGCAAATGGATAACCTTCACCAGCAACCGCCAACCGAAGAAATCCTAAAAAAGAGTGAAGCCCGTTTTCGCAATCTTCTGGAATTTGCGCCGGATGCACTTGTCATTTCCGATCAGAATGGCCGGATCGTGATGGTAAACGCGAAAACCGAGGCGATGTTCGGATATGCGCGCGAGGCGTTAATCGGCGCACCTATCGAAATGCTCATTCCTGAGCAATTCCGGGCAGTCCATGTCCATCACCGGGAACGGTACGCGAAGGCTCCCAACATTCGACCGATGGGCATCGGGTATGAGCTTTTGGGTCTGAAGAAAGATGGAGAAGCGTTTCTGGTCGAAATCAGTTTGAGTCCGCTGGAAGAAGATGACGGGGTGCTGATTACAAGCATGATCCGGGACATCTCTGAGCGGAAGCGGGTGGAACAGGAACTAGACGCCATGGTGGAATTTGCCCGCTTGAACCCCTCGCCCGTCATCCGGTTGGATGCCAGCGGGGTCGTCGTCCTCGCCAACCCTGCTGCCAGGACGTATTTCCAAATGGATGACTTGGTAGGAAAACGATGGGAGGATGTCTGCCCCAATGTCGATCCAATCCGTTTAGGCAAATTATTTGACTCTTCAGGGAGTTTTTATCAAGAGTTAGCTTTGACTGGGCGGTCGCTTTCGCTTCTCTATAACCGCGTTTCTGAAACCAGTTTTGTGCATGTTTTTGGCTTTGACATCACAACGCAGAAAAATGTAGAGAAGGAACTTCAGGCTTTGACCGAGGCCCTGGAAAAGCGCGTCCATGAACGCACGCGCGCCCTTCAGGACAGCATGGATAGATTAGAGCGCATTTTCGGAGAGACGATCTATGCGATGGCAAAAGTGGTTGAAACGCGCGATATCTACACGTCCGGCCACCAGGAGCGGGATAGCGGAAACCTCAGATATGACGGATTCGCGCAAATGTTCTTTCGTTTAATTATCATCCAAGAAATTGTCTTCCTTCCGTATTTGATACAGATAAACGTGGTGCTCCAAATCCTCCCTCACAACCTCCCAATCAGGAAACGGGAACGCGTTGGAAACCACCCGCGTCCCCGGGCGCAGTTCTTCGGCAAGTTTTTCTGTGAGCCTTTGATTGGTAGAAGTCAGCAGGTAACAAACCACGACATCGGCCCGGCTTAAGTCCTGGTAGAAAAAATTCCCCGTGAGCACTTCGACTTTATTGCGAAGGCCGAATAAAAACACAATCATGCGTGTCCAAAGGACGCGCAACGGGTCCAGTTCAATTCCAACTGCTTTTGCCCCAAATTCGCGGGCGGCGATGATCAGCACCCGCCCATCTCCCGAACCCAAATCGTAAACGGTCTCCCCAGGACGCACGTCTGCCAGCTCCAGCATCCGGCGCACGGTACGAAGTTTGGTGGGAACCCAGGGTGCGCCGTGTGCTTGCGTCCATAGCGTGGAAATGACCGTGTAGACAAATCCGATGAAAATCGGAATTACCAGAAGGGGGACAATCAGGTTCATGACCAGATATTATAAGAGCAAAGGACTAACTCTCAAATTTTCTCAAATCCTTGACAAATTCATCCATTTAAAATAATATTTAGGCTAACCTAAATTATATTTGTCGAAACGATAATACCTATGTTAACTCCCCTCATCTCCCTCCTCACCACGTTTGCCATTCTCGCCGCGCTCGCCGTCGTGTTCTGGCCCGACAGTGGCTTGTACGCCCGCTGGCAGCGTGCCCGC
>DATDOR010000382.1:0-8192 GCA_035293165.1 Anaerolineales bacterium
GCCGGGGGCCGCCCGCCCTACAGCGCCGACTCCGCCATGACCATCATGATGATGCACCTCAATGACCCTATCCCGGACATCGGCGCGTTGAACCCCAACGTACCCTTCGGATTGCGAAAAATCATCGAAAGAGCTTTGGCGAAAGACCCCTTAGACCGCTACCAATCGGCCGCCGAAATGGCAGCGGATATACGCGCACTGACAACCAAACCTGCGCCGCCATTGCCAACTCTGGTGGAAAAAACTCCCTCCTCCCGGGCAACTGTCGTCGAAACGCCAACCCCATCCGCCCCACCTTCTCGTCCAACCTCGAAACAAGCTGCAACTCCTTCTCGGACAGCTACCCCCCCACCTGCATCGTCCACCGCGCCAGCTCAGAAAAAAGAGATTCCAAAAGTTGCGTTGATCGGGGGAGGAATTGGCCTCATCCTGTTATTTTGCCTGATCGCTGGTTTGGCAGCATTCCCTCGCATCCGTAATTTCATCCGAAATCAGTCACAGGCAACAACTCCCGCTGCCATTGCGGAAAACCCCGTCGAAACCTCCGCTCCTGAAGTCATCCCAACCGAAGTCATACCCCCCACCGAGACCCCTGCTCCCACGGAAACCGCGCCCCCCACTGAGACTCCTACTCCTACCCACACACCGACGATCACTCCGACACCCACCCCCGAAGGTCCTTACGTAGTCATCACAGATATCCGTCTTGAAAATGGCATCTATGTTGTGGATTACGAAACCCACAACTATCCTGAAAATGAACCGAATATGCACGTCCACATGTTTTTCAACACAGTGCCGCCAGAACAGGCAGGAAGCCCAGGAAGTGGGCCGTGGAAGCTCACCTGGGGGCCATATGGTGCCCCGCCGTTTGTTCAATACGGCCCGGCGAACCGTCCTGCGGATGCAACCCAGATGTGTGCGCTTGTGGCCAACGCCAACCATACCATTATTCTAAATTCCGGGAATTGTGTTGATTTGCCTGTACAATAAGATGAAAAATATTGAACAAGAGAACTCCATAACGTTTGAAACTGATCCTAAGTATGCGCTGATATACGCGGGCTGATTCATGTTACTTCTATGTCCTGGATCTTTATCTTTTTAATCATCACGATCCTGATTCTCCTCACTGCACTATACGTAGGCGCTGAATTTTCTGCCGTTAGTGCTCGCCGTTCGCGGTTGATTCAACTCGCGGAAGGAGGCAAGCCACAAGCCTCCAAGATCCTTCACATAGTTGAAGATCCGCACAAGTTGGATGCTTATATCGCCGCCTGCCAGATTGGGATTACTCTCACCGGTTTGTTGTTGGGATTTTTTGGCCAGGCACAGTTATCTCCGGTTATCGTGCCCCGGCTGATTCAATGGGGAAATTTGACAGAGGTGGCGGCCGAGTCACTCAGCGCTACAGGAATTTTGCTCCTCCTTACCATCGCTCAGGTTTTGCTCGGCGAACTGGTTCCCAAAAACATCGGTATCCAATATCCCGAAAACCTCGCGATTTGGACAGCCTTGCCAATGCGCTGGTCTATGGGGCTGTTTAAACCTTTCATCTGGTTTTTTAATGGCAGTGGACAACTCATTATGCGCCTCTTTGGGAAGAAAATCATCGCCGAACACGCACACATCCACTCCCCTGAAGAAATCGTCATGCTCGTTGAAGAAAGCAGCGCAGGGGGATTAATCCAAAAAGAGGAGCGGCGCTTACTCAAAAACACCCTTGAATTGCGTGAAGCGATGGTGCGCCAGGTGATGATTCCGCGCACCCAAATGCTTGCAGCTGCCGATAACCATACCTACGATGACCTGTTCAAATATCTGGCCGACTCTCCTTTCTCACGCCTGCCACTCTATCGAGGAAACATTGACAACATTGTCGGGGTCGTTCACCTGAAAGATTTGCTTTGCCTTAACCAACAACTCGAACGCAAAAATGTTGCCGACATTATCCGTCCCGTCCCGTTCATCCCGGAAACCACCCCCGTCAAAACCGTTTTCGCTATTCTGCAACGCCGTCATTTACAGGTTGCCATTGTCTTAGATGAATATGGGGGCACCGCAGGGATGGTTACTTTAGAAGACCTGATTGAAGAAATCTTCGGCGAAATACAGGATGAATTTGATGTGTATATCCCCCCGTTTCGGCTTGTCTCCCAAAACCGGCTCATGATTCGTGGGGACACCCTGGTCGAAGATTTGAACGAACAACTGGAATTAAATTTACCCGTTGATGAACTCGATACCATCGGCGGGCTGGTTTTGAACGCGTTTGGAGATGTTCCAACAACTGGAGATGAAGTTGAGATTGACGGAGGAGTTTTCCGTGTGGAGAAAATGCGCGGGCGTGGGATCACTTCCGTTAGTTTGGCGCTTTCCCCAGAGCAGGCCATAAAACTTCAGGACGGGGAATCATAAGGCCAAAATATGTCTGAAACCCTTACCCCCATCTTCATCATTAGCATCCTGATTCTACTTAACGCGATATTTGTTGCTGCCGAATTTTCCATCGTTGCCGCGCCACGCACCCGCATCGCCCAACTCGCCGACGAGGGAAACGAAGCAGCCCAGATTACCCTAAAAACGCTGATTGAACCTGCCTTGCAAAACCGATATATCGCAACCGCTCAGATCGGCATCACCATTGTCAGCCTGGGGTTAGGCATGTATGGCGAACATGTAGCTGCTGAATGGATTTTGCACTTTATTGAACGCTTTTGGGATTTTACCGAACTGGCCGCCGAGTCGCTCGCCCATACAATCTCCACCATCCTGGCAGTGGGTTTCCTCACCTACCTCCACGTCGTTCTGGGCGAGATGATCCCCAAAACCCTGGCATTACAATCGCCCCAACCCACCGTCCTCCGCCTGGCACGACCCATGTCCATTATGGGAATCGTATTTCTCCCATTCGTATCCATTCTCAACGCGTTGGGGAACATGATCGTCCGTGCCCTCGGCATCATCCCACCTGGCCAGGGTGAGCGGCTCTTCACCCCAGAGGAATTGGAATATATCGTCGAAGAAAGTTCCGATGGGGGGATGCTTGAGCCTGCCGAGCAATTGTTCATTGAAAACATCTTCGACCTGGAAGAACGAACCGTCGAACAGGTGATGACACCACGCACACAAATCGTTGGCATCCCGATTCATGCCAGCTTCCCCGACATCTTGCGTCGGATATGTGAAACGCGGAAATCGCGTTACCCGATCTACGAAGGTAATCTCGATCAGATCACCGGTGTTTTGCACATCAAAGACCTGGCGCGCTACCGGAATCGCGCGGGGGAGGATGAACTTGATCTCAAGCAGCTAGCTCGCCCCATCCTTTTCGTCCCCGCCTCCTTGCATCTGGCACAAATGCTGATCCGTTTTCGCAAAGAGGCGGCTCAATTCGCTGTCGTCTTGGACGAGTACGGGGGAACGGCTGGTATCATCTCTCTGGAAGACCTGGTCGAAGAAGTTGTTGGCGAAATTCAAGACGAGTTCGACCGCGAAATCCAACCCATTGAAGAGCTATCCGGCGGCGTGCTGCGAGTACGCGGTGATGTGATCCTGGATGAACTGGATCAACTTTACGATCTCGAATTAGAAAGTGGAGATGCTTACACCATTGGAGGGTTGGTCATGTCCTTGCTCGGGCGAATTCCTATGCCGAAGGATAAAGTCATCCACCAGGGGATTATTTTAGAGGTCGAGTCGGTAGAACGATTGGCCGTGCAAAGCGTCCTGATGCACCGACCGCTCGAACCATCTGAACCGGAGAATGAAGATTGAGGCATCCAGCAAAAGAAGAAGGCTTGCTGATTTGCAATTTTCTGTTTTCCTAATCCTATGTCCCACCGTTTGATTCCTGCTCACAAACACCGTGCCGAAATCACCGTCGTCAATTCCCGTTTTATCACTACCATTGCGCCAGCCTTTTCCGTTGAAGAAGCTCGCGCGTTGATTGCCTGCGTGAAGACCGAGTTTGCCGACGCCACCCACAACGTTCCAGCCTTCATCATCGGCCATGGACAGTCCATCATCGAACACTGCCATGATGACGGCGAACCATCGGGCACTGCGGGACGCCCTGCCCTGGCCGTCTTGCGTGGTTCTGGTTTGGGCGATGTGGTAGCGGTCGTAACCCGATATTTTGGGGGCACAAAACTCGGTAAGGGCGGATTGGTGCGAGCTTATGGGGGAGCAGTTCGCGCTGGGCTAGCATTCCTCCCGCTTGCAGAAAAAATCGCCGCCCAAACGTTGATGATCAGCTTGCCTTACAACTGGTTTGAGCAAATTCGCCGGTTAATCGAAAACCACGACGGGCAACTCCTAGATGAAGATTTTGCTGGGGATGTTACAATCAGTGCCCGTTTTCGGGAAACAGATGTATCCGGTTTTCAAACAGCCCTAACCCAACTGACCCACGGTTCCATTCAGGGAGAAATCATCGCCTCGGAGGCGGATACGATTTTTCCGATTTGACTCAGCCATCATTCATTTGTATACTCTATACACCCATATCGCTAACAGCGTTAAATCACATTAATTCTTCTTTAGTAACTGCTCAGGCTAAAGCCTGGGAATTCCCTCGAAAAAAGGTGTGCGTGGGGGTGTACACCCCCACGCACACCTTTTTTCGGCTACTTCTTACTCTGGCTGAGTGGTTACCTTTTATATCTTCAGGAGTTTGTTATGGGCAGCATAAACGAACTTATCAATACGATTACGGTCAGCCAGTTACTCATAGTAAAAGGCGACAAAGTCTGGTCCATTGGCCCGGACGATACTGTTTTTACTGCTTTAGAAAAGTTTGCAGATAAAAACATCGGTGCGCTGCTCGTCATGGATGGCGACAGGCTGGAAGGCATCTTGTCGGAAAGGGATTATGCCCGCAAGGTGATCTTACAAGGCAAATCATCCATGAACACCCCTGTACGGGAGATCATGACGGCCAAAGTGATCACAGTCAGCCCAACCCATACTCTGGGCGATTGCATGGAACAGATGACCAACAGCCATATCCGTCACCTCCCGGTTGTCCAGAACGACCAGGTCGTCGGTCTGATCTCAATAGGCGACATTGTCAAAGCCGTCATCTCCCAACAAGAATTTGTCATTGAACAATTAGAAAACTATATTGCCGGGGAAAGAAGCCAATAAAAGTGCATTATCCAGTCCCAGATATAAAAGGGATGACGAGACCAGATATGTTCCTTCTGTTTCGATTTTTGGAGCCATTAGCTCTTTTTTCCCTTTTCACATATTGAAACTTTTCTTTATAATCCTGTAAGCATCAAATCAACCTTATTCAAAATGGATTAACAGGAAATATCATGCAAGACTTCACAACCCGACCTCGCCCGCTCCTCGCCGCTACCTGCGATAAATGCGGTGAAATCGTTCCGCCCGAAAACAGCATCCTGCACCTCGAAGAGTTGATCAACGGGCCAATAATTGGCGGCGTTCGTGACCGACATCTCTTTCCCATCAAAAATTGCGAAGGCTCCCCTTCTCGCGTCAAACTGATTGAATGTAACGAAAAATATGCAGCAGCGTATGGAAGAATGAAAAAATCCGCAAAAAATGTCGTTTGAAATCCGACAATGCCTGCATTGTCGTTTACGTTTTCCAATTGCAGCCGGGCAGGTCGAAAAGAACACCTGCCCGGCTTGTGGTTCTCCTACCCGGCAGGAAATCGTCTTTTCGGCAAACCGGACGCCCTCACCTCTTCACCCTGCCAGCCCGCTATCTGCTGCTTTGCTCGACAATATCCGCTCCACCTGGAACGTCGGTGCGATGTTCCGAACCGCGGATGGAGCCGGATTACGGCATTTATATTTGTGTGGGTACACGTCCACCCCTGCCCATCCTAAAGTGAGGAAAACTGCCCTGGGTGCAGAACAGGCCCTAACGTGGTCACACAACTCCAATGGTGTGGAACTGGCCCAATCACTCCGGTCACAGGGAAACCGCCTCGTCGCCCTGGAAGGAGGTGGGCGCGCAGAACCGCTCTTCCACCTATCGCTAACATGGAACACATCCCCGGTTATCCTCGTTGTCGGGAACGAAGTCGCTGGGGTAGACCCCGGTATATTAGAATTATGTGATCAGGTGGTTAGTATCCCGATGATGGGGGTCAAGGAATCGCTCAACGCCGCCGTTGCATTCGGAATTGCCGTTTACACGCTTCGGTATGGAGCCCCCTAATTCACCTCTTGCTTCATTTGGCATCCAATACATAAGGTCGCATATGGGAGTATTTCCAATCTCTCCGGGTTGATCAGGTTGCCACAGCGCTCGCAAATGCCATAAGTCCCCTCATTGATCCGTTTCAAGGCAGCGTTAACTTGCGAGAGTTGGTAATGGTTTTTTTCATAAAGGGCCAGGTCAAGCTCATGAGAGGCATATTCCATCGCCAACGAGGAACGGTCGGGATTTTGCGCCGCCTGGGGTGTGAGCTTTGACTTTTCTGCAGAAATTTGTTCAACCAACGAATGGCGTTGTTCTTCTAATTTTACTCGAATGGCTTCTAAATCCAGTTGGGTATTCATTGTATATTCCTTTCTGCAATTGCTATGATTTCTGGCGCTGCTTTCTATTCTTGTGTCACTTCTTCCACCACTTCGGGCATGCCATCTAAAGTCGCTCCCGCCTGCGACGTCTCTTCCAACGCGGCATCTTGCACCATAGAATCTTGTTCTACAGCATCTTGCGGCGTTTCCATTTTCTTCGCGATTTGCTGCTGAGTCGGATCCTGTTCTTCCTGATCCTTCTTCCAATCTTGCGTGGCCCAGGAAGCATACTCTTCATAGGTCACGCGGCGTGTACTCAAACGGACACGTTCTTCTTGAGGGTCAATCTCAATTAAGCGGGCTAAAACCTTATCCCCTTCGCGAAACATTTCGCGAGGGGAGCCTCCCACTCCAGACAGTTCCGCCTCACTGAGATGAAGCAACCCAACCACATCCTCCGCCAATTGGATAAATACCCCATAATCTTGCACATTGGTCACGGTTCCTTCAAGCAATGCACCCACTTCATGTTCCTCAGCAAATTTTTGCCAGGGGCTGGGCAACAACGCTTTGCGGCTCAAGCTAATCCGTTCTCTCTCACGATCCACGTCCAACACGAGCACGTTGACCTGATCATCTACGCTTAACACCTCGGAGGGATGGTTGATGTGAGTCCAATCCAATTGGGAGATGTGGATCAGCCCATCTATAGCGCCCAGATCTACAAACGCCCCGAAATCCACAATATTTTTCACCGTACCTGTCAGAGTCTGCCCGGTATGTAATTCGCCGAGACGTTGTTTCCGGCGAATGGCAATGGCCGCACGGGCAGACAAAACCAGTCGCTTCCGGTAAACATCGACTTGAATAACCTGTACTGGCACAGAAGTTCCAATCATCTTTGCTTTGATTGCTTGCTCATTTCCACCGCGTCGCAAGTCTGGAATGTGCGAGTTCGGAACGAAGCCCTGCAAGCGGCTAAATTGCACAAGGATTCCTCCCCCGTTATACCCGGTCACTTCCAACTCCAGGATTTCCTTGCTTTCCAGCAGTTTCTCGGCCTTTTCCCAATCTTCCCGTTCTAACCCTTTTTGAATGGAAACTGTCAAATTGTCCCCAACAACAGGGACATTGGTTACATAAACCGGAACTTGATCCCCGATGGCGATATTTTCCAAATATTCCTCACCGAGTTGATCCAAATCCCGCATGGGGACAAGGGCTTCTTGCTTGGCTCCGATATCAATGAGCGCAAATTCGTCCTCAATATGGATAATCTCACCAGATAGATAATCACCCGCACGGATGCGTTGGGGTTCAAACTCTTCCAACAGTTCTGCAAAGGTGTTAGATTCTACATGGTTTTCTTCTAACGTTAACATTCGATGCGTATATTCTCCTTAATTGGCAGGACGCGTGGGCTGGGACAGGCTTTCTTTTAAAAATTTATGAAGATACTGCCGGACTGTGCAGGGATTTCCATACGGGTAGCCCATTCAGATACCAGGCGATTTTGCTGAACGATGGGGCGGACACGATCATTTTTTGCCGCCTTCTCAACCGGTATCCAAAAAACACCATTGTTTTCTTGTGCCCGAACGCGGTAAAACTGTTTATTTTCATCAAACAGTTTTTTTCTTCAATACCAATCACCTGTCCAATGCCATAATTGATGTGGATGAGCCAGTCACC
>DATDOR010000383.1:0-3434 GCA_035293165.1 Anaerolineales bacterium
GATGAATACTCGCCTGCCCCGCCATCGGGATTCCTTTTGCCGACAGCGCTTCGGCAATCTCCGCCTTCATCAGCGGGCCGCGTTCCCCCAACAAATCCCGGAGCAGACGGACGCCCCGCTCCCCCGTTGCTTCATCCAATCCCAAATCCAACCGCCGTTTCCGTCCCCCGCGAATGAACCTCGGCCCGAACAGGGGAAGCATCCACGCCAGATCATCCGCCGCGACGAAATGCAGCGTCCCGCGCATAGCCCAGGTGCGAACGATACTCCGTTCTTCAACGAGCGCGCGAGAGACGCCTCCCGCTGTTATCGCCTCGCACCGCACCCCAATCGAGAGCATCCCCGCCCCCACCTCCTGCGCCTGCATCCCGCAAACATCCTTTACTAACTGTTTTACGCTGGCGGGCAAGATGGGTTGACGCGGGTGTAATCTTTGCCCCCGTAAACGTAATGATTGAATCTGGTGGACAGAAATCTCCAATCTCTACTCCTTCGATTAGCGATAATTCATTGCCGCTCAGGGCAAGCCTCCAATCTCCGTTACAACCGTCCGCACCGCGCCTGCTTTGCGTAACACATTAGCAATTTGAGATGCTTTTTCCTTTTCAACCAATGCGATCATGTTGCCTCCCCTCCCCCCACCGGACAACTTCGCCCCCAACGCACCCGCCCCCCGTGCGACATCCACCAGGTGGTCGAGTTCCGGTGATGAAACGCCCATTTTTTGCAATTGTGTGTGATTTTCGTCCATCAACGGGCCGAGCGTTTCGGGGGTTCCTGCTTCGATGGCGCGGCGCGCTTTCATCACGAGATTGCCCACCCATTGAAATATCTTGTTATACCGTTCGGGGTCGGCCTGCCAGGCTTTTCGCACGTCGCCTACAGTGATTGCGGTAGAGCTGGCAACCCCCGTATCGGCAATGATAATGGTGAAGGGAGTGGGCACTTCAAAGGTTTCGATGGGTTGGCTGCGCACAAAATAGACCGGGCGGGCATAGGTGATGACGGTGTTGTCAATCCCCGAAGGTGTGCCATGATGAAGTTTTTCGACTTCGTAGGCGAGGGCGTTGACCTGTTCGTCGAGGAGCGGCTGGCCGAGGAAGACGGACATCGCTCGTATGACTGCGACAGACACCGCCGCGCCCGATCCCATTCCGCCCGCGACCGGGATGGTGGAGCGAATGGTGAGCCGGAACGGAGGGAACTGCCCTACCCCAAGCATGGTTTGCACTCCGCACAGGGCCGCGGCAAGCGGATGGTCGGTAGAAAGCTGATCGAGCGTGGTGTCCAACCCTACGTTCGGGGCGAGAATCTGCCCGGTTCCCGCTGCTCCACCTGGCCAGGGTTCGGCAAGCGCCTCTGCCCGGACCTGGGCCACCGGAACGGCTATCGCAGGCTGCCCGTAAACGACGGCATGTTCACCAAAAAGAATAATTTTTCCAGGAGCTGTCGCAGTGGACATTAGACAACTGGCTGAGGAAAAATGTAAAAGATTAACAGAACAGCAAATCCCCATAGAACCAGACAGACCTGCAATGGGCGGTCCGTAAAAAACACATCTTCAGGAGCATCGCCCGTGTTGGCGACCATAATCAGATATAGGTAGCGAAAGATGGCGTAGATGACAAAGGGAATGGTGAGCATCATGACGTGGTTTTCGGGCAGGTTGGGGGCGGAAAATGTATACAGGCTGTAAGTCATGATCGCCATCGCGGAGACGAGCAGAATCAGGTTATCGAGGAAGGGGAGCGTGTACCCGTCGAGGACGCGGCGAGTATTGGCTGCTGCTTCGGCCATCATCGAAAGTTCGGCGCGGCGTTTGCCAATGCCCAGGTACAGGGCGAGGAAGGTCGTGAAGACGTAGAGCCAGGGGGAAAAACGTTCGACAGGCTGGATGAGCGCTACACCTGCACCGACGCGGAGCACATAGAATCCAGCGAGGAAAAGCACATCCAGCAGAGGGATGTGTTTGAGCCATTTGGAATAGGCCAGGTTAGTAGTCAGGTAGATCAGGCAGATGGCGAAAAAACCAGCGCTGAGCAGGTAGGCGGAGGGTAGACCGACGATGATGAAAAGGAGGGCAGCTATCCAGGCTACACGCACTGGGAGCGCACCAGAGGCGAGAGGACGGTTGCGCTTTTTGGGGTGTTGGCGGTCGGCACCCATGTCCGAGAGGTCATTGATCAGGTAAATCGTGCTGGCAAGAAGGCAAAAAATGAGCACGCCTGCCACGGTCGTAATCACAGCTGGAGGATTATCCAGCTTGCGATCAAAAACCAGGGCAGCGAAAATAAAGACGTTTTTAGCCCACTGTTTGGGGCGCATGGCTTTGAGGAGATGAATCAACATGGGGAAATGATAAAACGGGAAGCGAGAAACGTGAAGAGTGAAACGAAGTATTGATTGCGTAAAAGGCAGTATGTTCTACGTTACAATACGTTCGTGAGCAAGAAACGGATCGATTTATTGTTAGTAGAGAAAGGGTTGGTGGAAAGTCGTTCCTTGGCCCAGCGCATGGTAATGGCCGGGCAGGTGCGGGTGAACGATCAAATCGTTGACAAACCCTCCACCCAAATCCCCGAAGATGCGAATATGACCGTGGATACCGGCCCACCTTTCGTCTCCCGCGGGGGGGAGAAGCTGATTGCCGCGCTGGAGTCTTTCCCCGTGAAAGTAACCGGTAAAATTTGTGTGGACGTGGGCGCGTCTACGGGCGGGTTCACCGATTGCCTGCTACAAAATGGCGCGGCGAAAGTATATGCGATTGACGTGGGGTACGGCATCCTGCACTGGAAACTGCGAAATGACCCCCGCGTGGTCGTGATGGAACGGACGAATGCACGTTATGTTGAAACCCTGCCGGAGCCTGTGGGTTTGGTGACAGTGGACGCGTCGTTTATTTCGTTGAAGATTTTGCTGCCGGTGATCAAAGGGTGGCTTCCACCCTCACCCCCAACCCCTCTCCCGGCGGGAGAGGGGAGAAGGGGTGAGGGTGAGGTGATTGCATTGGTCAAACCCCAATTCGAGGCAGGACGCAAGGAAGCGGCGCGGGGGGAGGGAGTGATCCGCGACCCGGAGGTTCATCGCAAAGTGCTTCTGGAGGTGCTGGCGTTTCCCCAGGCGGAGGGGTACGGCATCCGAGGGCTGATCCGTTCCCCGTTGGAAGGGCCAAAGGGGAATGTGGAGTTTCTGACGTGGCTGGAATATCCGGGAGAAGCCAGAGACGATCTTGAAGATTTGGTTACACAAGTCATTGGTTAAGCCACTTAGGCGTTAAAGACTTCGGAAGTCTTAATGAGATCGATTCAAAAAGAAGCCCAACAAGAACAAGTTGATTATTTGTGTATTCGTCAACGAAAGTGTGAACAACGAGATTCCCGAAAAAAAGGTGTGTTTGGGGGTGTACACCCCCAAACACACCTTTTTTTCGGGTG
>DATDOR010000384.1:0-4486 GCA_035293165.1 Anaerolineales bacterium
GGACAATCCAATCGCAACAGGGGGTAACATTACAGATTGCGAGGGAAAGAAGGTGTTCAAAACAGGGATGGCAGGTGTACTAACTTGGAGGAGGCTATTGCTCTCAGGGGTTGGGGTGAGTGTGACTGGGACGGGTGTGCCGCGCTTTTCCGCACCGGGGAACTTGGTTTACATTCAAGGGGAAAAACCAAATTCAAAGGAGCTGGCCCAGGCTTAGGACTGGCAATTGCCCAAGGTGTCGGTGAAGGCGCCATCCCCAAAGTCGTTGATCGAAGTCCCGCCAATCGTCTCGTAGACCACGTCTCCTATGCCAGGAAGCCCATCCGGTGCGCTGCAAGCCACGACCGTTTCCAAGCGCGGATCCCAACAATCGAAACCACTGCGCCGGAAGCCGGCCATGAAGGTAATCTGTGCCGTATTGGATCCTGCCGACCCAACCTGCTCCCAGGTGATGTGCCCAAAGCGGAAGTGGGAATGGCCCCCTTCGTCGGCTTGAGCCGTTTGCAGGGTAGAACGATGCACAAGAAAAAGGAAGAGCATCGTGAGGCTAACCATCCACAAACTATTGAAGATCACGGGATTTAAAAAAGGTCTTCTTTGAGCTAAATTGGCTTTCATTGCCTGCCTCCTCATCGCAAAACAATCTGTATTTTAATTTTTACTCAACAACATTAGAGGGTATATTTCTTCTAAGCATTCCAGGTCAGGGCTGGCCCTTTTAACGATCACCTGAGTCCCCAAGGAATCCTCGACGACAATTTGAAAGAGATATTTTTCTTCATACAGGAGCCAATAGAAGCCGGGTGGGAACTTCGGGTCGTCCAGGTCGATGGCTTCTGTCTCATGGAGTGTCTCATCATAGTGACAAACCGACTCGGTTGTCTCGAACAACTCGTACTCCCCCACTTCCAGCCCGGTACTCCGCTCGATGATCTGAATGGACTTGGGTACCCATCCGCCTCCCCACACAAATACATGCAGGTACAGCTTATGGCCCACAGCCTGCGAGTCAAAGATACTGACGAGCAGCCTAATTTTTGAGGCTGTCGAAAGGGTAGGCGTGGGAAAAGGAGTTGGAGAAGGTTGGCGCGTGGGAGTGATGGTCGGCGAGGGCCGGGGGCCTGCCCTGAGCGTAGGCGAAGGGGTGGCGGTGGACGTGGCGGAGGGGACAGGGGTATTCGAGGGGGTCATTGTTGGGACAGGGGAGGTTGTCCCGGTTGGCGAAGGCGAGGCCACTTGTCCCGGCGCGCAGGCTGAGAGGAAAACGACGAAGATAAAAAGGAGAAGGAAGAAGGGTGTCATGAGTTTTTAGGAAATATTTTACTCAACGCCTTCTACTAATTATATAAATTCAGAGAGGACAAAGGTGGCTAGAATTCGAAAACCTAAAATCTTTCTAAGAACCCGGCGCATCATCTCTCCCGTCCAAGTTTTGCCTTTCAACCCGATGTGCTATAATCGCCCCCTGCACCAGGAACGGCGTTGGTTGAGAACACTTCGACGCTGGCAATGCATCGGCCAACGCCGTTCCGCTTTGGTCGTGTATCATGTCAAGTGAAGCCCTTCAGATGGACGACGAGAAGCATCCAACAGATATCATCAGTAGATTTCAGAGAGCAACGGCGTTCCTGCACAGATCGCAAGAAATCAGGGGGGTTGCAGGTAGGAACGCCGTTGCTGACGAACACAATTCCGATCTACTGATTATCGCCGAAGGCTTCTCGCGCACGGCTGAAAAATACGACTCCTTCGCCGAGGATCACCCCCATCTGACCCGCATCCGCAACAAAGTTTACGCGCACATCGAATGGTTCGTCTCCAAAGGGGACCACATTCTCGAACTCAACGCTGGGACAGGCGCCGATGCGGCAGAACTGGCGCGTCGCGGTTATTTTGTCCACGCGACGGATATTTCCCCAGGGATGCTGGCGCGCGCGCAGGATAAATCCCAACGCCCAGAATTAGCCAACCGTATGACAGTGCAATCCTGTTCGTTCACCCAATTGGAAAAAGTCCATAGAGGGCCATACGACGCTGTTTTTTCCAATCTGGGCGGCCTTAACTGCATCGCCGACCTGACTCCGGTCATCCAACAACTTCCGCTCGTACTAAAGCCTGACGGATTGGCGATTTGGGTGCTCATGCCGCCCATTTGCTTATGGGAATTGGCAGAAATATTTCGCGGCCATCCCAAACTGGCATTTCGACGCTTTGCAAAAAACGGGACCCGAACCCATCTTGAGGGGATGTATTTCAATGTGCATTATTTCACGCCCCAACAAGTGATAGCCTGGTTTGGGACCGATTATGATTGTCTGGCCATCGAAGGGCTGTCTGTTATCACTCCGACGGCTGAAAGTAAGAATTTTGCCAAACGTTTTCCCCGCCTTTACCAATCGCTCGCATGGTTGGATGACCGGCTGGCCGCGCGCTTACCCTGGCGGGGATGGGGAGATTTTTACATTCTGACCATGCGTCTCCGCCCGTGAACTTTTCCGAACTTTATTTGCGCGTTCGCGAGAAAGAAGGCCGTTTGTATTCGGACGATGTGGTTGCCAGGCTTCCAGATATATCCAGCGACCACCCGCTCGCAAAGGAATGGCGCACCAGGGCTGACTCTTCTACCAGGTTGATACGCTATCTGGCGAAACTGTCTCGCCCACTCAACATTCTTGAGTTGGGATGCGGCAATGGTTGGCTCTCTGGCAAATTGTCACAAATTTCGGGCGCACAAGTCTGGGGGATTGATGTATTGAGCTGTAAGTTGACCCAGGCATCACGTCTATTCACGAGTCCCAGGCTGACTTTTCTGGCCGCTGATATTTTCCGTGCGCCTTTTTCACATCGCACATTTGATGTGATTGTTTTAGCCAGTGTCATTCAATATTTTCCCGATTTGCCTGCCCTTATCACCACTCTTCAGACATTTCTGAAATCACACGGTGAAATACACTTGTTAGACAGCCCCTTTTATCAACCCGCCGAACTCCCTTTCGCCAGGGAACGGTCGCGCGCTTACTACACCGCACTGGGTTTTGCCGAAATGGCCGGACATTATTTTCACCATCCCGTCACCGCTCTGGATCCATATTCTCCGCGGTGGTACTACCGGCCAGAAAACTTTCGCGTTCGGCTAACCCATCGTTTCGGAAAAGCGGTTTCCCCATTTCCCTGGATAGTACTCGGCGGTTCTCCATGATTCAACGATTAATCCGCCATTCTTTTTGGCTCTTTCTGGCCCGGATAGGGACCCAGGTGGGGATGGCAATATTTACCATTTTGCTTGCAAGACAGCTGGGAAGCGAGCGTTTCGGGGAGTATGCTTTTATCGCGTCTTTGTTGGTTGTCGGGAATATGGTGACCACCTTTGGCACAGACATGTTCCTCATTCGTGAAATCGCCGCAAGTGACGATCTCAGTCCAATCCCTGCCGCGTTAGGATTACAACTCCTTCTTTCTACATTATTCGTTGCAGGCATTGTTTTAAGTTCACGGTTTTTTACTTTTCAGAGTTCAGAAGGCATCCGCGCGGTGCAAATCTATAGCCTGGCATTATTTCCGTTGGCCTTTTTTACCGTATGTACGATTGCTTTACGTGGGAAACAGCAAATGGGAGCCTACACGATTTTGAATCTGCTACAGGCAGCGACACAAGTGATCGTGATACTCATCCTTAATTTTCTTGACGGCGGCCTGATCCTGTTGGCATGGCTGCTTTTCGGAAGCCAGTTCGTTGCAGCAGTTGTCGCGGGGATATTGTGCATGGCTACCATCCCAAACTTTTGGGGAGCGTGGGGATATTCCATTTGTGGGTCGTTTAAGTTGGCTCAAGCCAGCACGCCGATGGCTCTCCTATCCACTGTGGGAGTCGTTTACCAGCGCTTAACTTTGACCTTACTTCCGTTTCTTGCCGGAGCAGCCGAAACTGGCATATTTTCAGTTTCGGCGCGTGTCGTGGAAATGGCAAAAATCGGACACATCGCCGTATTTACAGCTATTTATCCCATAATGGCATTTAACAGAACACAGAAGTCGAATTGGTTTTTATCCTTTCGTTTGCCGTGGTTGATCTTAATTGTCACGGCTGTTTTTGCCGCACTGTCATTGTCTGCTCTCGCTGCGCCACTGGTGCGTTGGTTATTTGGCATGGAATACACGCCCTCTATCCCGGTATTGCAAATCCTGGTTTGGGCTTTGGTTCCGTATACTATCAACAATTTCCTAAGTCTGGCCTTTCTGGTGGATGTACGGGAGCCAATCATTACCGGCGCGTTAACGATAAGCCTGCTCTGTTTGTTTTTATTCACTATTTGGTGGGGGCAAAATTCAGGGGCGCTAGGTACAGCCTGGGCGGTAGTTTCGGCTGAAACGATCCAATGTATCATCTTATCCTTCCGTGCAATGCGCCATCGAGAATGGTTTTTGTTTAAAGGAAGTGACTTCAAAGGAAGTGACTTCAAAGGAAGTGACTTCAAAGGAAGTGACT
>DATDOR010000385.1:0-2802 GCA_035293165.1 Anaerolineales bacterium
GGGGATGCGCCACAACCAGCGAGCCAGGTATACGATCCGGGAGCCGAGCGTTGTCCCGAAGAACCAAACACACGGTTCGCCCGTTTCCCGATCCACCACGTACACCCGGTAATTCGTCTGAGCAAACCGCCATTTGACGAATGGGGAGATTCGGTAAAAATGGAAATCCGCGTCGAGGAACAGGACTGCGCTCATCAACGCCAATGGCTGGCCGTGGATGGGGAAGGTAGGGATGTCGAAGCGGGGGGGAATATGCGGGCGCAAGCGTTCCACGGGAAGGGCGTAGGTGATGAGGGTGAAGTGAAGCAGGTCGGAGCGGATGTCGATCAGACCAGACCGGCGCGTGGTGATGCGGGAGTCAAGGGTAGCGCGAGACACTGGAGATTGGAGATTACAATCTGAGCCATTCTTCTGGCGTGATACCCGCCTCACGAATTATCTCTCGAATCAGACCAACGGCAATATCTTTCTCCTGGTGCATAGGGACAGGAATGAGATGCCCTGTTTTGTCATGTACCATGTGTACGTGCCTCCCACCAGGGTAAGGACCATGATAACCAAGTTTTCGCAATTTTTTAATAACTTCACGGGGTTGAAGCGGCGAGAGCTTCGGCATCTTGTTCCTCGATGGTGATCCCCTCGATTTGAGGAATATCAAGCCCCAACTGAAGTGCAATCATGATATTGCCTTCAATGGCATCCTGTAAGTTTTCTCGCGCTTCTTCAAATGTATCGCCTTGGGAAAAGAAACCAGCAGCACTGGGCACGCGTGCAATAATCACCCCATTTTCATCTCGTTCGTATTCGGCTAAATGTAATGCGGCCTCTACATAGTGGGATAATACAAAATATCTAACTTTTCTCATTTCTACTGCTCCTGGTTCTCTTACTCGCTCAGGAATTTTACCACTATCGGGATTGGATTATGGGGAATCAATCCCACACCTCCTCCAACGCCTCCCGGAACAACTGATCCAACACTTCATAAGGTGGGGCATTCGTTTTATATCGCTCTTCCTGCGCTTCGTGGCGGGCGATTTCGGCTTCAATGAAGTCGCTGATGGCCGGGATGCGCGGGCCTTCGTCCAGTTCGGCTCCGGCGCGTTTTTGTAAAATCAGGTCTTCGATGGCTGTTTTGAGCGCGGGGGACATGACCAACCGCTCGACCAGTGTGCCAAATGCGGTGGGCGCAACGCCGTAGCCCTGTTCAATCCATTGAATGGCAAGAAGCGGGCGCAAAACATAGAAATACTTTTTCGTCCACACCCGTTCACCTTTCAAATATTCACGGACATTCCCTCGCGCCGTGTGCAGGTAGTGATAAATGCAGGCGGCAGGGGAATAATAATCCTTTGCCAGTTCCCGCATCTGGGCGGCGACGCTGTATTTTTCCTGGTAGACAATTGGGGAGCCTAACCACTCCAGCAGGGGTGGGTTGGATTTGCGAAAGAGCTGCAGGGCCTTGCGGAAATCCCAGCCGTTTACATCCAACCCGTCTTGGATGGGACGTTCGATGACATCGCGTTTATCCGCAATGGACAGATACCAATCTCGTGGGTGGATGTACAAAAACCGCACGTCATAATCGCTGTCCGCCGAGGGAAACCCCCATGCGCGGCTGCCCGATTCGCAGGCGTAAACAACCCGAACGTCTTCTTCTGTTTCAATTATTTCAAGTTCGGTGCTAATCAAGTCATTGGTAATCATGGATATAGTCCCAGATTGTACACAGAAGGCATAGAGGAGACAGATTGACACAGAGAAGCAGAAAACGCTTTCTACATCCTTCTGTTTAATTCTGTGCCATCTGTGTACCAATCAAACGCAACAAATTGGATGAAGTCCCTGCAATCCCCCGTTACCACGCCGTCCACCCCCCATCCACCACCAGATTCCCACCCGTCATATAGCTCGACGCTTCGGACGCCAGAAACAGCAGTGCCCCGTTCATCTCATGCTTCTCCGCCATGCGGCCCATGACGGTGCGATAACTGTATGCCTTTGTAAACTGTTCATCGTGGTCATTGTACACACCGCCGGGGGTGAGGGCGTTGCAGCGGATGGCGGTTCCGGCGTAGTAGGTAGCGATGTATCGGGTGAGGCCAAGGACGCCCGCTTTGGTAACGGAGTAGTAAACAGGTTTGTAGCGGGGCAGCTCGCCGGGACGTTCGTAGATGCGCTGATCGGGGCCAGCGAGGCCGTAGGTGGAACAGATGTTGATGATCGAGCCGCTTCCTTGCTCCTTCATCACGCGGGCGGCGGCCTGGCACATCAGGAACATGCCGGTCAGGTTGACGTGGAGGGCCTGGTTCCACTGTTCGAGGGGGTAATCTTCAAAGGCGTTGGTGTGCTGTTCGGCTTTGCCGGGTTCAAATTTGGGGTCGAGGGCAGCGGAGTTAACGAGGATGTCGAGGCGGTCCCACGCGCGGGTAACGGCTTCGACCGCGTGCTGTACACTCACCGGCTGGGTCACGTCGAGGACCACTGCCTGGGCGGTGTACCCCGCGTGGACCAGTTCGTCTGCCTGCCGCGCGGCGCTTTCCCCGTCGAGGTCGGCGATCAGCACGTTGGCTCCCGCTTCGGCAAGGGTCTTGGTAAATTGTTTGCCTAATAGTCCCGCGCCGCCTGTAACGAGGGCGGCGCGGTTGGAGAGATCAAAAAGGTCTTGGATTTTGGGCATGGGGAAAGATGGAGGATAGGGGACGGGAGACGGGGGTCCCGGTCCTCCGTCTCCTGTCTTCGGTCGAATTATGCAGTTGCCTTTTCAGCCGTTGCTTCCGTAACCCGCCCGTTCTGGCTGCC
>DATDOR010000386.1:0-4065 GCA_035293165.1 Anaerolineales bacterium
GAGGCAACCCCTCGTCTGCACGGAAGTAATGTTGGTTTTTTGCCAGACGGATTTGTGAGCCGGGCGTCCACTCGGTGATGATGTACGGTCCCCAGCCCATCGGGCGGCGAGATGATCGTTCCGTTTCAAGAAGATCAACGGCGGAGGTGTTGCCCCAAACATGCTGTGGAAGGGGAGTCCAGAAGTTGGTGAAGTAGGTTTGGTCGAGGTAACCGGGCAAGCTCACCCATTGGACGGTGCGTGCGTCGAGGGCGGTATAGGAAGCGGTGCGTTCGATGACAAACTTGGAGATGGGAGTGCCCGGGTCGGCAGCGATTCGGTAGGAGTAGACAGAGTCCTGCGCGGTGAGCGGTGTGCCTTCGGACCACGTCAGCCCTTCCAGAAGCGTGAACGTGGCGGAGAGCTGATCCATCTGAATTTCACCGTTCTGGTACAGGATCGCACAGTCCGGGGTCTGGCACCCTGCCGGGCGAACAGTGACACCCCCTGCCAGAATGATGACGTTCCCGTCGGCGTCCACGATGAGGTCGCCTTCGCGAACGGTAATGGGTTGAAGCGAGGCGTCCCCGTCAGCGAGGTTGGGAAGTTTTTCCAGAATGACCGGCTGGTAGCCAAAGCTGTTGTTGTCTATAGGGCCGTCATAGATGGCTTCGAGGATGTTACTTTGAGCGTGCATGGAACTGCCATAGAGATAGAGCGATTCCGGTTCTGCGCCCATGCAGATCGTCAGCGTGCGGGGTTCATGGGCAGGTGTGGGTGCAGGCTCGTCGGTTTCAGGTGAAAGGGAGGTGGTGTTTTCAACGCCTGGCGTGGAGGCGATTTCGGATGGGTTTATACCTCCAGGTGGGGTGGGGGTTTGTCCACCAGGGGTGCAGGCGGTGAGGAGCAGAATACTTAGGAGGAGGATTGGTAAGAGGTGTTTGGAGGCGAGTTTGTGCATCTCTACTTGTTTACTGTGATTACTTCTCACACACCCGTGAACTGGCGACTTGATTCGTTTGAACAAACGTTTCACCGTTCCATGTGTAAGTAGTGACGAGATCATGACACACACCTGTTTCGGGTAGCCCTATTTGGGCAGTGGTAATGGTGAACGGGCGGTCAGGTTGTTGGGTAAGGGTGCTGACACGGTTTCGCGGAGAAGGGGGCGCACCATTGGCTTCGATGATGGCTTGCATGGTTTCGCCATTCCATTGGTAGACGCTCAGGTTACCGAAATCAGAAGCCTGATATTCTATCACTGCGAGGAGATTTTCGCATCCGCCGGGCGAAAACAGTTCCGGTTCGGAGAACGTACCATTTCCAGGTTGGAAGATCTCCCAAACGGTTTGTCCACCCGTTTCCAGCGCCAGCCGGAAAATGCTTGGGGGAACATATTCATAACTGCTTTGTACAGGGCGCTCGACGAGCAGCCGCTCGAACCGCCCGTCGCAGTTCAGGTCGGTTTGGGCGAAGATTTCGGTGTAGCGATCCGCTTTGATGTCCCCGGTGAACTGATAGATTTTTCCGTTGGGTTGGGTGCGGAGAAAGTTGTTGCAGGTGAAAAGTTCAGACCGTTGGGAGGCGGAGGTCAGCACAAAGCTTGCTCCATCCCAATCATAAGTGCTTTGTGTTTGCAAACATTGGCTGGCGGTGAGATTGTTTGCGATTGTCTGGAGGGTGATGATTGTGCCTGGGCGTACCGGATCGAGAACCGGCCAGCCGGGAGCTTCCAACACGGTGTCCATTGTGGTCCCATTCCAACGGTAAACCTTCAAATCGCCATACATATTGCTGTTTGAGAAGACGGGAATGGCTAGGAGTTGCTCACAACTCTCTTCAGAAAGCAGGATCAATTGGGGCTGTAACAAATCCGGCGCGTTGGAGTCTTGGGATTTGATTTCGAAAACCTGGCGGGTTTCGCCGTTCACGTACGCTTCCAAAGCCATATCCAAAAGCAACAGATTGCTGTAAGAGCCGGGTGGAGACAACGCAGTGCCGGTCAACCGTTCGACTGTGCCATCACAATCCAAATCGGCTTCGAAAATGGTGACTTCTTCCGAAAAGCCTGTAAATGGGAGGGGGGGAGGTGTAGATAGATCTGCCAGAGGAAGATTTTCGCGAGATGGACTATTCCCGGACAATGGCAGGATGCTATCTGGCTCGATTACTCCACTCAACCAGGCGACGACCAGACCGAGCAGGATGGCGATCCCCACCCAACCCATCTCCTGGCCGAAACGCAATGCTCGCCAGCGGGGTTGCCGTTCCCGGACAACAGTCTGAACGCGATCGATCACCCGGTTGATTGGCGCCGAATTGGGCGAAGGCTCCGGCCAGAGCGCGGGGAGTTCCGTCTCTAAAACGCTGATCGTCGTCGCGTATTCCTGACATTGGGTGCAGTTTTTCAGGTGCGTGGCGAGGTCAATGGAGAGTTCCCCGCCGGTGTGGAGAATGTTTCGGACTTTTGTGTGGCTCATTCAGGTATAGGGTATTCGATATTGGGATTTGGCCGGGCCAATATTTGCTGGTTGCCGGATTTGAACAAGCGTTTTAGCTTTTGAATCCCATAGTGTAATCTTGAATGGACTGTCCCTTGTCGGACGCCGAGGATTTGTGCAATTTCGGCGATGGGTAGTTCGTGGACAAAACGCAGAAGGATGGGGAGGCGATGTTTTTCATCCAGTGCGTGGATTGCGGTTTTCAGGTCGTTGGATATTTCGAATTCGATCACGTGGTCTTCTGGATACGAAGTACGCGATACGGAATACGAGATATTGGAAAAAAGCATTTGCAAATGGGCGCGGGTTTTGCGTTTTCTCAACATCCCGCGGCAGGTATTGACGGCGATGGTGTAGAGCCAGGTCTTAAAATTTGTGCCGGTACGGTATCGATCCAGGTTGAGGGCAGCCTTGATAAACGTCTCTTGAGTGGCATCTTCCGCATCTGCATGGTCGTTCAAGATCGAAGATGCAAGGCGGAGAATGGGTGCAAAATAAGCGCGTACAATGGTTTCGATCACCACCGGGTCGTCGGGTGGATGTTGGTCGAGCAGGTAATCTACGTCCGGGAAGAAATCCGTCATCCTATATAATAAACGCGTGTCGGGGCAAAATCTTCAAAGAATCGAACCCGCAGCTATTTCTCCAAACACTCCCCCGAAATCACCTTTGTTTGCCCTTTATCGAAACGCTGTCCATTCCAGGTAAATTCTGTAATCAGGTTTGGGCATAACCCTGTCGAAGGATGCGGTTTAAGAGCATATTGGATGATCATGATAGTAAATGGGTTGTCAGAGGATTGGGGGAGGGTGGCAATTAACCCATCTTCGGAGGCAGGCCAACCTCCTGTGTCCATGATTGGCCAGACCGAAGTGCCGTTCCAACGGAATATACGGGTACGATAAGCCCCCATTTGTCCCTCTCGGCTGGGATCCCCGCCATGCACGGCGATAAATTGTTCACACTCCCCAACAGAAAAGAGCTCGGGTTCATAAAGGATGTAGGGGGCGCCCATCTCGCTGGCGGTGAATTCCCATACCCGGTGTGTGATGTTGGCTTCGGAAGTTACGTCCAGGGCCAGGCCGAGAATTTGCGTAAGGTCGTCCGGGTTTCGCAAGAGGAGCAATGCCTCGTTTTTTCCGTCGCAGTTTAAATCTGTTGTGGCAAACGGTTCACCCGGAGTCGAGAGAGTCAAGGTTTGCCCCTGGATTATCTCACAATTATCTGAAAGATTATTGAGTTCGATGATCGTTTCGACGGTGGTGAAGAATTGTTCGGCCAGCGCGGTGCAGGTATCGCCCGTTTGGATGGTGTACGAGTAATGGCTGGCGTTCCAGGGAAAATTGATTTGCTCTGGCGCGGCCATACTGAGAGCCATCAAAACCATGGCTTCTCGTACAACATCTTCTTCCATTTCCAGCCCTCTGGAATACGCATTGATCTCATATAGAATATCTTCCTCCACCCAACGCAAGCGGTAGGAATCGCCTTGAGATGTCCACCGGACAGTGAGCGGGAGACTCTCACCAGGTTGGGGGTTGTCTATATTATTATAAAATGCCTCGTTATCTTCAATCAGGGCAGT
>DATDOR010000387.1:0-2100 GCA_035293165.1 Anaerolineales bacterium
GTGGGGTGTACACCCCACTCACACCCCAAAATCTGGCATTAACCACGGCAAATCCCAAAGAGCCGCATTTTTTATTAATGGACCAGGTGAGCGAAAGGAGTATAATTGGTATGTGAAAAAATACACAAATAGAAGAGAGCATTTCATTCTTTCTCTCTCAACTTGGGGTTTTGGAGATTTTCAACATGAAGAAGTTGCGTTCCGTCATTTTGGCGTTAATGTTTTTGCTCGCAGGATGTGGAATTTCCTCGAACACTTCAAGCGACGCGCGCACCTATTATGACTCGCTGGTATTAGATACCCCGGAAGATGCCGTTGAAAGTTTCATTTCTGCGTATCAAAGATCAGATTTCCCGACTGTTTATTTGATCCTTTCTCCGCGCGCACAACGGGCCTGGCAGGAAAACTATATTTTGCGCAACTGGCATTTGCTCATTCATGTCAATTCACCGGATGATCCCCAAGTCAGAACATTGGTCGAGGAAACTTCCATCGCAGGTGGGCAGTTCGAGCATAGTGGTCAAACCAGTTATGAGTTTGATGAAATCATGCTGGCGGCCCAGAAATATGGTTTGTTATGGGTGAACCTAAGTGGCACGACGAAAGTCCAGGAAACGAAACCCGCACGGGATACCGTTGGGAATCCGGCAACGGATGTGATTGTGGACTCCAACCAATATGATGAGGAACTGGTCTTCCGCACGGTGCAGGCTCCCAGTGGAAAATGGCGCGTATACCAGGTCTTTTTGCCCGGTGGGAACGAGGATTTTGTTCCTTGGGCGATCCCAGCCTCAAGCCAGTAATTTCATCGAAATGATCGTTGTTTCGAGTAAATGGAAACACCCGGCACATAACATGTGCCGGGTGTTCTTCCTGCTTTGGAGCCAGTTCTGGATTAACTGGCTTTCACTTCCTCAGTAGGCATGGACGCATCCGATACGGGAGCCGCGGGTGTAGAAGTCGCCGTCAAAAGCGGCTCTTCTGGCACGACAATCAGCATCACCAGATAGGCGATCAGCATCGCGCCCCCAAACCCGATTAGCGTAAAGAAGACGAACGCCAACCGGATTAGGGTGGGGTCAATGTTGAAATACTCGCCGAGGCCGGAACAAATCCCGCCGAGCATACGGTTGTCTCGGGAGCGGTAAAGTTGGCGATAAGCGGTGGACATGGGGTTTTACTCCTTATATATACCGGTAATACCCGGAATAGTTTCAAGTTTCTACAAATGATTACGGGCAAAAGAAGAATGAGTTTCAAACAAGCCGTGAATCCCCCATGAAAACCCCTGCCGCTCCATTTTTTCATCCCTCAAAATCGGTTATACTTGCCCCCTGCCTATGATAAACACCGACCATATTCGCAATTTTTGCATCATTGCCCACATTGATCACGGCAAGTCTACCCTGGCCGACCGCTTGCTTCAACTCACCGGCACGATTTCTGACCGAGAGATGACCGAGCAGGTGCTCGACAGTATGGATTTGGAGCGGGAGAAAGGCGTCACCATCAAAGCCTCTGCCGTGCGGATGGATTACACCACGGACACCGGGGAAACCTACGAACTCAATCTGATTGACACCCCTGGCCACGTGGACTTTGGTTACGAAGTCAGCCGCGCCCTCAACGCGTGCGAAGGCGCGCTGCTCGTCGTGGACGCTTCACAGGGCATCGAAGCCCAAACCCTGGCGAACCTGTACCTGGCCCTCGAAGCCGGGCTTGAGATCACCCCCATCCTCAACAAAATTGACCTCCCTGCCGCCCACCCCGACGAAGTCGCGCAAGAGATCGAGAATCTGCTGGGGACGCCTGCCGAAGACATCGTCCGCATCTCTGCAAAGGATGGGCTGAATGTGGACCGGGTGCTGGAAGTGATCGTCAACGAGATGCCCCCCCCGGCCCGGGCGGGGTTGGATTCTCCCCCTCAGGCGTTGATCTTCGACTCACATTACGACTCTTACAAAGGCGTTATCGCTTATATTCGCGTCATGCAAGGTGAAATCCGGTCCGATGACATTGTCCGGTTGATGTCCTCGAAGGCCGATGTGCGTCCGGTTGAAATTGGTATCTTCAAACCGGGCATGGTTCCCACGAAAAGCC
>DATDOR010000388.1:0-7027 GCA_035293165.1 Anaerolineales bacterium
GTTCGGCATCTTGACCAGGATCGACGTTCAAGATACATTCAAACAGAAGGAGAAAATCTCATGAAACGTATCCTCATCTTTCTCGTTTTCAACGCAATCCTGTTGGCAGCCTGTAGTACATCTTCTGTCCCGGAAAATTCCGCTGGCCAAAAAGTCTCCGTCGCAGGAGGCAGCTACACGGATGTGTCTGTATCCGAACTTCAAACGATGCTGGACAACAAGGACTTTGTCTTCGTCAACGTCCACATTCCATTCGAAGGCGATCTCCCCAACACCGACGCTTCCATTCCCTTTGACGAAATCGCCCAAAACCTGGACCAACTCCCTGCTGAGAAAGACGCCAAAATCGTCCTCTACTGCCGCAGCGGGAACATGAGCAGCCAGGCGGCGAAAACCCTGGTGGAATTGGGATACACCAATGTCTGGAACCTGGCAGGCGGCTTCAATGCCTGGCAGGCGGCGGGCTTGCCGATGGCCGGAGAATAGCCGATGGATGAACCCGTCCTCGAACCTGTTCTGGAACCCGATCAAGAGGAGACCACGCCAGGGGAAGCGCACCCACCCCCCGCTGGGGAGGAGGACGCGCCCCCAACAGCGTTACCAGCCCGCACAACGCCCGCGCTGACGATTCATGTCCAATCGTGGGCCACACCCGTCATTGGGTTGGTGATGTTAGCATTTGGTTTACTGGCCGGGTATTATGTACGCCCCATCCTGGAACCCCCACCCACGCCCGTCGCGGAAGTCCCTGCGGCGGAAAGCAGTTCTTCTGCGTCCGCCGAACAACCTGCGCCCGAAGACCAGGCCGCACGCCAGCAACAACTCATGGATGTGGTCATCTCCCGTACCCGCCACTTCAAAGGGGATGCGAATGCCCCGGTCGCGCTGGTCGAATTCAGCGACTTTCAGTGACCATTTTGCGGGCGTTTTGCCACTGGCGCGGGCCGCCAGATTGACGAAAAATATGTCGCCTCCGGGCAGGTGCGTTTTGGGTACGTCCATTTCGCTTTTTTAGGGTCGGAATCCCAATGGGCGGGCGAGGCCAGCGAATGTGCCGCCGATCAAAATGCGTTTTGGGAATATCATGATTTTCTCTTCGACAGCCAAAACGGAGAAAACCGGGGCGCATTCAACAAGGACAATCTGAAAGCCTTTGCCATTCAACTGGGCCTGGATGCCCAGGCGTTCAACGAATGCCTGGACTCTGGCAAATACACCGGAATTGTCCAGCAAGAAACCGCCTGGGCACAATCCCTGGGTGTGCAAAGCACGCCTACCTTCGTCCTCAATGGTCAAGGTGTTGTCGGCGCACAGCCCTTTGAGGTGTTCCAACAGGCGATTGAAGCCCTCCTGACCCCTTAGTTTTGCAACACGGAGCAATCCTTGTTAAACAAGTTCAAACCCTTGTGGTTTATCCTCTTGATCCTCTTGGGAGTGGTTGTTTTTACCAGGGTCATGGCGACCGAAGGCGCGATTTTGGAAAATCAACCTTCTCAGGGAATCCCCTCTTCCCCAACCATCACCCCCCCAGCTCAAGATACCGATCTGGTCTTGCCGCCCTTTCCGGCGACTCCCCTTCCTTTGATAGAAGGGATTCGACGATTCGCCCAGCTAAAAACCTCGATCCCCACCCGCCCCCGCGTGGATGTCACCACGTATGTTGTCCAGCCAGGCGACAACCTGTTTGTCATTGCCGAAAAATTCGGGCTGAAGCCTGAAACCGTTTTGTGGGGCAATTTCGAGGTTTTGCAAGATAATCCCCAGTTTCTTCGCCCCGATCAGGTGCTGAATATCTTGCCGGTGGATGGCACATATTACCAATGGGCGGAAGGCGACCAACTGGAAACGGTAGCAGAATTCTTTCGGGTTTCCCCTGACGACATTCTCGAATATCCCGGCAACCGGTTCGACCTGGCTGAAGTGAGCATTGAAAATCAGCAACTCGCAGCCGGAACGTGGTTGATCATTCCCAACGGGCGACGAGAACTGCGCGATTGGGGCCCACCCGCCATCACACGAAACAACCCCGCTTCGGCAGCCTATTATGGGTCGGGTTCTTGTGGTCAGATTTACCAGGGGGCAATTGGGACGAACACTTTCCTCTGGCCGACGGTCTCGCGTTCGATCTCCGGCTATGATTACAATCCCAACATTCATCCCGGTCTCGACATCGCCGGCCCGGAAGGGAATTCGGTCTTCGCTACTGACAGTGGGGTCGTCGTGTACGCGGGGTGGAGCGAGTATGGATACGGGTACTTGATCGTGCTCGATCATGGCACGGGCTGGCAGTCGGCCTACGCGCACCTGAGCGCGGTGGGAGTGGGTTGCGGGCAGAGCGTCGCACAGGGAACGGTGATTGGCGCGGTGGGAAACACCGGCAATTCGACCGGGGCGCATCTGCACTTCGAGTTGCGCAGCGAACTCTACGGCAAGGTGAACCCGTGGGATTACCTGACTCCCTGAGTTTTAATGAGCAAAGTCCAACTTCCCCCGAATACCACCCTTTACCCGGTACCGGTCGTCCTCATCACCTGCGGGCACGGGGAACGTGCTAACGTCTTCACCGTCAACCGGATTGCCAGTTGCAACGCCGAACCGCCGATGATTTGCATTTCGGTGCGCCCCGGACGCGCCAGCCACGCGTTGATTGAAGACCAGCGCGAGTTTGTCGTGAATGTCCCCTGGCCGGAGATGGAGGTAGTGAGTGATTTCGTGGGTTCAACCACGGTGCGGGAGACAGACAAATGGCTGGAGACCGGTTTGACCCCTACGAAGGCGGAGCGAGTAAAAGCGCCCCTCCTGGCTGAATGTCCGGTGAACCTGGAATGTCAGGTCATCCAACAAATCCGCCTCCCCTCTCACAGCCTGTTCATCGCCGAAGTGGTGGCAATGCACGCAAACCAGGATGTATTAAACTCGCGGGGGGAAGTGGACCTGGTACAAGTGAAAGGAGGTCTGGCCTATCGAAGTGCAGTCGTTCGTGAAAGGCCGGTAGATCATTTTCGCCCAGAGTCCCTGCACGCTCAGGTTCATACCTGGCGCAAACAAAAGAATCTGGAGGGATAGCATCTCAAATCTTTACAGATTCTTTAATATGGCTTTATCTCTTCTTCATACCGTCCATTTATACTTAGATCAAAAGTAACTGCTCAAGCTAAAGCAGAGGAACCTCCGAAAAAAAGGTGTGCGTGGGGGTGTACACCCCCACGCACACCTTTTTTTCGGAGCATCGCTACCCTGGGCTGAGTAGTTACGATCAAAACATAAATCTATTCCCAAATGATGGGAAAAACCATCGGAGGTATCTCTATGAATAAAACTTTACGAATCACTTTCACCATCCTGGGCGCCGTTGCCGTACTTGCGCTGCTCGGGTTTGTCTTCGGGCGTTCCGGTTGGAACACCTCTGGCTTCTGGCCAGGAGGAATGATGGGCAGCGGTACGATGCACGGGATAGGGCCTGGCATGATGGGGAGGGGGTTCACCACCGGATGGGGAAACTTTGGCTGGCCGGGGATGATTCTTGGCCTGATCATCAATATTGGCTTGATTATCGGGGTGGTGTTATTGGTCGTCTGGCTGGTGCAGCGGGTTAGCGCATCTATCCAGGGGAATCAGGCACCCTATGGGCTGGTGGGCGGAAGCGTAAACCCGCGTGAGATTTTGCAGGCGCGTTACGCCCACGGGGAAATCACCCGTGAACAATACCTGGAAATACTGGGCGATATAAGCTAAGAAAAGCGATCTTCTCTCCCGGACAGGCCGCTCCTGGTCACCTGGGTGGATACCCCGCACTTCTATAAAGCTGGCCGAACCATTGGTCTTTATAATGGAAGTAATAAGACAATTCTAGGCTTGCTTGAAAAGGTGATGGGGCCGCAATTTTCTGGCCGATGAGAAGCATGGCGTAGGAATTTCCGTGAACTCCTCATGCTTGGCTGAGCAGGAGCGAACCATAAGTCCTCCCTTAAAGGAAGGCCAGCGGGCTTTCCCGCTGGCCTCTGTATTTATGTTATGCATTACCTTGCGAGGCAGGGATTGCCTGTGGTTCTTTCCTCACGAGGTTCTCTTTGTACATGGCCAAAGTGACGAGCTATGGCGTATCAAAGATCCATAAGCCGGTATCGCGATCGCTTCCCAGAATATAGGTATTGCCATTCGGATGATGGTGGAGGTAGACACCCCAGAAATTTGACCCTGCTGGACCAGTATCTACGAAATGCGCAACCTCCTTGAGCTTATCTTTCTTGAAGCTGACGACGCGCATGCCTTCTCCGTACCATGAGATGTAAGCGGTCGTCCCTTCCACGACGACGTTGTGCATCGTATGGTCGCCTGGAAGCGGCGGGTTAACGAATACGCCTTCAGTGGCAAACCCAGCCAATTCCTTGATGTTTGCAGGGTTCGTGACATCAAGCAGTCGCAGGTAACCATAGCCGTCAAAGACGCCTTCCACATCCAGCAATCCGCCTTCGTTGGCTTTCATAATCTCACCTGTCGAGAATCCGACGAAGAAGCCAGGAATCGTGATTACGTCGTCCGTGCCGGCCGACATGGCGACTAGTGCATCGCCGCGAGCGGCATCATTGGCCACAACGAACCCAGCGTAGCCCAAAGCTTGTGCATTCGCGGCTTTCTCGGAGAAGAAGCAGGTTCCGCGTTGAACCAAGGCAACCTCGCCCGGATTGGCCGTGCGGTCGAATTCGCCCGTGGTGCAGCCTTCGCCGCCGGTCCAATGGATAGGACCACTGAAGCTGGGGTCAACCACCTTTGTGAATAAGCCTTGGGCGGCTGGATAGGGCGTGCCGTTGAACTCAAACTTTGTCAGGATGCCTGCCGCAAAGTCCTCATCGCCCATCAGCACCCGGGTACCTGCCGCGTTAGGCACAGCTACGTGGCTGTTGCCTTCGGGGGGCTTGCCGGAGAGACGGTCGGGATTCAAGTAATCACTGTCGCCTAGAAAGACTGGAGAACTCGGGTTGGTAATGTCCAGCAGTACCAGGCCGGCATCCCAGTACGAGAGGTAGGCGATAACCTTGCCGTTATTCTCCTGTGCCCAAACGTCATGCAGGAAGACCTCGCCGAGGCCGATGTTGTCTCTTAGACCCGGCCAGTCAGGCGCGCCTACCACAGCGATTTGCACAGGTGCTTGTGGTTTGGTGATGTCGACGATGTGGAAGTCCCGTGCATTTTCATCATCCACCACCAGCGCGTAAGCCTGGTCACCCTGCTGGTAGATATACGTGTTGTGGACCTGGAAGTTCAGGAAGTTCTGCTTAAGCACCTTGGGGTTGAGCGGGTTGGTGACATCATAGATCGCGATGCCGTTGTTCCCTGGCGCCACTACTCCACCGCTTGAGACCAGGCGCGGTATGAATCCGTTCCCGCAGAACTCATTGGAATGGATGAGGATTTCACCACTGAAAAACGGCGTTTCAATGTGCGTCACCTTGACATCGTTGGCGCGCGTATTCGGTGGCGTTGGGATGAACCCCACCTGTGTCGGGTTGGCAGGATCTGAAATGTCGATGATCCGCACGCCGGTGATGTCCAGCGAGCAGAACGGTTCGTCGAAGCTACCGAGATAGGCATAGTTGCCGTATGCCCACACATCGGTGGTCAAACCATCTACGCCGCCGAAGGGGTTGAAATTCCCAACAGTTTGAAGCTCGGGCGAACCTGATCCTCCATGGCTAGCCCCTGCCAGAGTAATGGAAATGGCAAGGCTAAAGGCCAGTATGGTCAGGCCGCTCATCCTTAATATGATACTCGTTTTGCTTTTCATGGTTCTCCTTTCATTGCTTGTAAAGCTGGCATAATTAAGCGATGCCTAATGGTTTCTGACTCCATTTGACCCCAATAAAGGGGTCAAACGCGGAAGTTCGCCCTCTAACACTACTTGGTTGGAATCAATCCATCTTTAGTGGAAAGTGTTTTGACCTTATGCTATGCGAGTCACCTCCTTTCGGATCAAGAATTGCCAATGTTAATAATCCTTCGGCAGTTTGGTCCTCCGCATTACATGGTGGAGACGCAGATTTATGACATTGCGTCCCAACCTTGCGATGGGTGTGCCTTTTCGATGTACTTGTGATTAACTTGGAGTGAGATTGTCCAAATTATAACAATTTAGCCCGACAAATTCAAGTATGCGAATTGCCTCATACAAAATGTCACTTTGTGAAGGAACGTTGGCTCAAAAAAGAGGTTGCTTTCCGACTATGACCGTCCCCATCCTAAACGCAAACCGAAAGGGCATAAGGCCGTGTATCGGGGCGAGGTGGTGCAAGTTTTAGCCCAGATTTGGGAGATCTATAGCCGTATTTGTTCCAAACGCTTACAGCCCTTTCTCCCTGAAGAGGTTAAGGTGTGAGAGCGCTGTGGCGAACTGCACGTGGCCCTGGAAACCAAACGCTTGCGCTTGAGCATGAGCCGGGCAACGATCGACCATTGTCATGCTTGTCAAGTCGTCTGAAGAAACAAAACTAAATACAGATTTAACGTTACTACTCAGCCTAGCGTAGAAAGTTCCGAAAAAAAGGGATGGGTGGGGGATGTACATCCCCCACCCATCCCTTTTTTTCGGGGATCCTCTCTGTACTGCCTGCTCAAACAGAAGGACACCTGATCCGTAGCGCATCAGTTTATGATGGGCTCACGAACATCATGACCTTGGGTCATATTCGCCGATTACGCACCCTGACTGTGGATCAAGCCCTGCTTCAGCCTGGGGAAACCCTGCTCGATGTCGGCTGCGGCACGGGCGGCGTAACCATCCCTGCCAAAATACAGCTAGGAGAAAATGGAAGCGCGGCAGGCATTGACCCCGCACCGGACATGATCGCTGTCGCCCGCCGAAAAGCGCAACGGGCGGGGATTGAGATTGACTTTCGAGTGGGTGTGATCGAGTCCCTGCCTTTTCCTGATGAGACGTTTGACGTGGTGACTTCCAGCCTGATGATGCACCACCTACCGCAACACTTGCAGGTGAGGGGACTGGCTGAGATCTGGCGCGCGCTCAAACCGG
>DATDOR010000389.1:0-5415 GCA_035293165.1 Anaerolineales bacterium
ATTTCCCTTGTACTTTCATCGCAGTGACCAACTCAAACGAAAGACCGTCTGCTTTTGCCGAGAACTGGTTGAACGTCCAGGATTGAACAACCCTGCCCTTGTCATCTACCAGCACGAGAGAAATGTCTGCGATATCCGAAGCGCCATCGGCATCACTGGCAACTGCCTCGATATGGACGATATTCTTTTGTCCGGTCCCGGTCTGCTCTGTGGCAGAGAGCGATACAGTTGGAGCGGTGTTGCCGGGGAAGGTCAATCCAGCCTGGGCAGTGCCATACCAGTCGCCAGGGCCAAGTAGGATGGTGGGGTCTGTGTAGGAGGCCTCAGCAACAAGAGCGACCCGCCCGGCGGCCCCCGCCGGGGCGGCAATGCTGCCAGTGTAGTTGCCCATCAGGTTTGTGGTGGTCTGCACAGAGCCAAGTTCCATCCCTTCGGAGTCCACCAATCGCAGGGTGACGGTTGCACCGCCGAGCGGTGTATAGTCCACCGAACCTGCTGCCACGCTATTTACCTGTTGGACTGTGCCATTGAAACTGATATTGTCACCAGGTTCATAGTGTGTTGCGCTGGTCTGAAGGGTCGTTTCCAGGTGGTTGAGGTTGAACGACCCCGGGAGTGCTCGCAGTGTACCGCCGCCTGTGAAGGCAAAGTTGACGGTAATCGCTCCAGCAACGCCCGTCCAGGTGTCATCAACGAAGAAAGAGGTTTGGTAATTCCCATCCCCATCGTCAAAAACTGCATCGTCAATGAAAGCGGTGTTTCCATTCCGATCTGTGTAGAAGACCTGCAGCTCGCTCGCTGCGCCCTCCACAGCCAGGCCGTCGCCCGTATGGAGAGAGAAATTGATGAAACCCTGATCGCCGCTGCGGAAGTAGTTAGAAACTATCCCCAGCACACCGTATGTTTTGTAAACGCCAGAGAGGGTCGCGTAATAATCATAAGTAGGGGCTGTGTTCGGAGGCCAGTTCGAGGGGCCGGTGCCGTAAGAAATCTTGATCGTTGCCGTGTAGTTGACGGCGACTGCCGCAAAAGGGTACATCCTTAAGGTGTACGTTCCGGTTTCGGTAGGCACGAAGAGAGCACCCTCTCCCTCTTCCAACCCATTCCCGCTGGAGATCACGACCCGCCCCTGGGGATCGAGCACCTCGATATCAAAGGCATCCTCCGCCTGTGGGTCCCAGATCAATTGGATGTCGACGTAAAGGGTTTCCTCGGTCACTGTGAAGGTGTGATCGATTGGCGCCGATGCTTCGGTTGCACCTGCGGGGACAAAACCTTCATAAATGTACTCATCATATTCAGAGGGTTGGTTCGGATCGAAACCGAGCACGTCTTCCCAGGTGTTAACCTGCTCCCCCGCCAGGAAGGCGCTTAAATTGCCGGTTTCATCCAGGCTGTCTTCAAAGGCAGCCAACACATTCATATAGCCATAGCCTGCCTCGTGCAGCAAATAACCCGGCATCGGGTCGGTGTTGGCAATCAGAAGATCGATGACCTGATCCGGAGAGAGTTGCGGATTGCTGGAGAACAGCAGGGCAGCCGCCCCAGAGACATGCGGAGTCGCCATACTGGTGCCGCTCATCACAGTGTAGCTCGGTGTCCAGGTTGGATCGATTGGATTGGGGAGCGGGTCGAGGGCGGTGATTCCAATGGTCTTGGAGCGGGTGGAGTAAATATCCACACCAGGGGCGGTGATGTCCGGGTGTTTGAAGTAGTCCCCATCCAGGCCGCGGGATGAGAAATCGGCGAGCGCGCCGCTTTTATCGCCTGCCGCCACGGAAACCACCCAGGGGGCCAGCGAGTAAGGGTTCATCACATCATATGAACCGTCATTCCCGGCGGCAAAGACACTCAACATCCCTTGCTTGTAAGCTTCGAAGGTTGCATAGACGACCGGGTTCCGCAGGTTGATGCTGCCGCCGGTCGAACCCCAGGAATTGGAGACCACGCGGATGCCATATTCGGCATGGTGGGTGAGCACCCAGTCATAGGCCTGCGTGGCAACCAGGATGCTGATGCCTTCCCCTGCGCCCAGGCCGACCAGTTTCGCGTCCGGGGCAACGCCACGGTAATAACCGCCGGACATGTACCCATTCCCAGCAATGGTCCCGGCAACGTGGGTCCCGTGGCCGGAAGAGGTATCCGTCAGCGGCACGTTTTCCTGGGAAGCCTGCATAGGCAGCACTTTGACGTTTTGAATCACCTGCGCGCCATACAAGAGGTCGGGGTGGGTGGCGTCAATCCCAGAGTCAACAATCGCGACCACGGCATTCCCCCCGGTCTGCCCATAATTTGTCCAGACCTGATCAGCGCCGATGTAAGCAACCGATTCGTGGAGGAAGTATTCCAAATCCTGGTTCAAGGTAATGGAATACACCTCAGGCCAGGACGCGATGTCCATAATCTGTGCGCCGGTCAGAATGGCTCCTGCCATTGGGAGACTGCTCATTTCAAAGTACGTTGTTGCCAGCGCTGCCACATCCGGGCTTCTGCCCATGTCAGAAAAGACGATGACAACCTCCAGGGGAGCAGCCAGACCGAGCAGATCAATCTCGTTTTGCAACGCGGGATCCATGACAGCCTCGAAGAAGGCAGGGGAACTAGCCCGTGCAAGGGATGCGGTCCCAAGATTGCCCAGCCCGCTAAAGAGAAAAGCGAAGCAAAGCGCCAGAACGAAAAGCTTATTTAGTTTGTTGTTTGGGGAAGACATTTTGATTCTCCTGTATGATGAAAGGTTGATTGAATGGGATAAATTCGCCTGTGGACAAGCCCTGGTATGAGACACCTGGGAGCTCGTTCCATTGAATATATGCATGAACAACGGAAAAAAATACAACCGCGCTAAAAACCCTCCAAGATTTGGACGAAAAGCCTGCAAACCTGGAGATCTGTCATCTCAACCGGAACCCTCCCCGTAGTTCCTCAAACCCAAGGCCATTCATCCGGTATAATAGCTATCGTCCGATCCTTTGAACCCGACTTTGTGCAGGTGCTGTTTCCCCTCAGGAGCCGCTGAAATTGACATCCGAAACCGATATTGATTTGATTCATGCTTGCCGCCGGGGAGATATGCGCGCATGGGAACGGGTATTAGAAAAATACGAACGGCTCGTCTTCTCCATCGCCCTCAAATATGGCCTGTCTGTGGAAGATGCTGCCGACGTCACCCAAACCACCTTCACAATTTTGATGCAAAGCCTGGACTCCCTTCGCGAAGACACCCGTCTTGCGCCCTGGCTGGCGACCGTCGCCAAGCGGCACACCTGGCGCTGCCTGACGAAACGGAAACGTGAACAGGTTACTCCCGATGAGGATCTCGCCAGACAGGATTGGGCCGTCCAGCGACCGGCAAACCCGTTCGAGACGTGGGAGCGGGTGGAATGGCTTCGCGACGGCCTGGGACAACTGGATGAAAGATGCCGGGAACTACTGCTCACCCTCTATTTTGAAGTCGAAACGCCCAGCTATGTCGAGGTCGCCGAGCGGTTTGAGATGTCACCTGGCAGTGTGGGCCCCACCCGTGCCCGCTGCCTGGAACGTCTGAAATCCCTAATGGTAGAGGCGGTTCTCGTTTAAGCAAAAAGTACGTTACCCCTGTTTGATAGGAGGCCGAGTTTTTGATTTCGATGTATTTTTCTAGCCCCTCCGCGCATGTATTAGGTGAATTTCACACTTGCCTTTCAAGATGAGTTTATGACCGACACAAACGATCTCCAATTCTCAGAAATGCTCGACTGGCTCGAGGGGAGGCTCTCCGAAGAAGAAGCCAACCACGTTGCCCAAAAACTGGAAACGGCGGACGAAGCCACGCGCACTGACCTGGAATGGCTGCGCGGCTTTTTGGTGGTTAGCGAAACCGCCCGCACAGCCTCTCCTCCGCCCGAAGTCCGCGCCAGCTTGCGGGAGCAATTCCAGGCGTACACCCAATCGAAGCGCGCTTCGAAGCGCACTCCCTCGCTTTTTCAACGCCTTTTTGCCACCCTGACCTTCGACAGCAGCACTCAATTCGCCAATGTAGGGGTACGCTCCGCGTCGAGCGAGGGGAAAGAACGCCAGCTGATTTACAACACCGACCTGGTCGAAATTGCCCTGAACATCCAACCTCGCCCGCAGGATGAACAAATGACTCTGATCGGCCAGATTTTCCCGAAGGGTGACTTTTCCCCGGAAGGATTCACTATCCAGCTAGTAGACGCGGATGGCATTTCCGAAAAAGGGCTTGCTACGAGCGACGAGCTGGGCGAATTCACTGTCGGGTCCCTTTCGCAGGGACTGTACGGCATCATTATTACTACCGAAGGGTTTGAAATTGTCCTGCCGGATGTTCCACTGCAACATTAACACATGACGGCAAGCGAAACGCTCTCCGATGCACGGCTGAATGAGCTTTTCGATTTGCCGGACGCCGAAAGCCGCCTTGCATTTCTCCAGGCTGTCCATTTTCTCAATTTGGACGGCCTCTCCAGATTGCTGGAGCAGGCCATGCAGTACGCACGCGCCGACCCCGGGAAAGCGCGTTTTCTGGCGTTGCTCTGTGCGGACTCAGCCCAGGCGGCCGATGCCCCCGAAATTGTGCCGCGTGCTCTCTACGTGCGCGCCCAAACCCATGCCATCAATGGAGAATTTACCCTCGCCCTGGAACTGATCCAGGCTGCCCGAACCGAATACGAAGCTATTGGGGATCAGATGTCTGCTTTGCGTACCAATTTAGGCAAAATGCATGTGCTCAACGAATTGGGGCGGCACCAGGAAGCCCTCGAGGCGGGAGAGGAGACCCTTCAAGTGGTTGATCACCAGCAGGCCGATTCCCCCCATACGATGATGATCGCCGCCCTCGCCCACATGAACCAGGGGGTGTGTTACGAAACCCTGGGCAGGTACGAGGAAGCACTTACTGCCTACGACTATGCAGCAACTCGCTTTACCAAGATGGAGATGAAGGAGCGTCTGGGGGATGTGTACAACAACCGGGGCATCGTCCTCGTCCATCTTGGGCGTGTCCGCCAGGCCATGGAAGCCTTCGAGCAGGCACTGGCCGTTTGGAAGGAGGAAGGTCTCACCCTTTTGCAAGCCCAAACCTTGAGCAACATCGGCGAGGCGCACCTGGCCTTGGGAAACTACACCCGTAGCTTGAACGCGTTCGAACAGGCGCGGGCGTTGTTTGAGCAACTGGACGCACTGGCCGATTACAACATTCTTCTTCGCAAAACCGCCGATGCCTACCTCGCTCTCAACCTGTTCCCGGAAGCGGTCACCACCTACCGGGAAGCCAATCAACTCCTCGAAAAAGCGGGCATGGCCGACCACCAAGCCCGCGCGCGCTGGGGCATGGGCGCGGCGCTGGCTGCCCAGAGGCAATACGAGGAAGCCTCTCACTGCCTTGATCAGGCTTCAGACCTGTTCGAAGCGGCGGGG
>DATDOR010000390.1:0-5803 GCA_035293165.1 Anaerolineales bacterium
CCTCGCGGCAGGGGTAGACCTTGTCACCTTCTCCGGCGACAAACTCCTCGGCGGCCCCCAGGCAGGCATCATCGCCGGACGCGCCGACCTCGTCGCCAAACTCAAAAAACACCCCCTCGCCCGCGCCATCCGCGCCGACAAAATCACCTACGCCGCCCTCTCCGCCACCCTCCTGCACTATTTGAAAGGTGAAGCCGAACGTGAAATCCCCGTCTGGCGAATGATCACCACCCCTCCGGACATGATCCGCGCCCGCGCGCAGCGATGGCTGGACACCCTTCCGGCAGGGGCAGGTGAACTGTCCCCAGGCGAATCCACCGTCGGCGGGGGCAGCCTCCCCGGCGAAACCCTTCGCACCACCCTCCTGGCCCTGACTGTTTCCTCTCCTCAGCGTTTTCTAAAGAAACTCCGACAATCTTCTCCCCCCATCATTGCTCGCGTCGAACACGACCGGGTTGTCCTCGATCCACGCACTGTTTTAGAAGAACAAGACGAAACGCTCTTCCTTGCGGTAAAATCCATCCTAAAATAATCGTAACTACTCAGCCCAGAGTAGCAGGACAGCCGTAAAAAAGGAAATTTCATGAAATCTGACCTTGACCGCCTCATGCAAGAGAACCACATTGATGCCCTCCTCGTCACGGGGGCGGGGATGCACAACCCCACCATGTACTACCTGACCTGCGGCGCGTTCCTCACCCACGCCGATCTGATCAAACCGCGCGGCACAGACCCCGTCCTCTTCCATACCACGATGGAACGTGACGAAGCTGCCAAATCCGGCCTGCAAACCAAAAACGTCACCGGCTACAACTACATAGAATTGCTCAAAGAGGCCAACGGCAACCGCATCCTCGCAACTGCCCTGCGCTACCAGAAGATGCTCACCGACGTCGGTGTGACTTCCGGTCGAATATCGCTTTACGGCAAAACCGAACTCAACAATGCCTTTGCCGTCTTCACCCGCCTGCAAAAAATCATGCCCGACATCGAGTTGATCGGTGAACCAGGAGGAAACTCGGTTATCCTGCAAGCCATGGCCACCAAAGACGAATCAGAGATCGAACGCATCCGCAAAATGGGCCAAATCACCACCGAAGTCGTCGGAATGACTGCCGAATTCCTGAGCGGCCACTACACCAAAGACGGCAAACTGGTTAAACCGGATGGGACATATCTGACGATTGGCAATGTCAAACGCCAGATCAACTTCTGGCTCGCTGCGCGTGGTGCAGAAGCCCCCGAGGGTTTTATCTTCGCCCAGGGACGCGATGCGGGAGTTCCTCACAGTCAGGGCAATCCCGAAGACATCCTCGAAACCGGCAAAACCCTCATTTATGACATCTTCCCGTGCGAGGCAGGGGGCGGCTACTACTATGACTTCACCCGCACCTGGAGCCTCGGATACGCGCCGGATGGCGTGGAAAGCCTGTACGACGATGTACGTTCCACCTACGAAACGGTGATGAGCGAACTCAAACTCAACGGCAAAAATGCAGACTATCAAGAACGCGTTTGTGATTTATACCAGGCCCTGGGGCACAAAACCATCCGCGACGATACGACCATCCAGGAGGGATATATCCACTCCCTCGGTCACGGCCTTGGCCTGCATATCCACGAAGCGCCCTGGTTCCGCAACAAAGAATATGCGACGGACAAAGACATCCTGTTTGCGGGTGCAGTCATGACCGTCGAACCCGGCCTCTACTACCCCGAACAGGGCATGGGCGTCCGGCTGGAAGATACCATTTGGGTGCGTCCCGACGGTAAAATGGAAATTCTCGCAGAGTATCCGTTGGATTTGGTGATTCCGGTGAGGGGGTAGATAGGGTATACATGGTAGACAAGCCAGACAAAGTACACAGGCCACAGGCAGATGGAAACCCTAGCTCGAATTCTTGGAATTGAGACTTCATGCGACGAAACGGCTGCCGCAGTCGTTGAAAATGGGCGCGTAATTCATTCCAATGTCGTCGCCTCGCAGGTGGAAATCCATGCGAAATACGGCGGGGTTTTCCCGGAAGTGGCTTCACGGCAACATATTCTCACAATTCACGCGGTTGTGGATGAAGCCCTTAAACAGGCTCACCTCAGTCTGAGCGAAGTGGATGCAATCGCAGTGACACGTGGCCCAGGCCTGCCGGGGTCTCTGGTTGTGGGGGTGAATATGGCAAAAGGATTGGCTCTGGGCAGTGGCAAACCCCTGATCGGGGTCAACCACCTGGAGGGGCACCTGTACTCCGCCTGGCTGTTCCGGGCGGGGGAAAACGCCTTAACCGAACCTGAATTCCCCCTCATCGCGTTGATCGTCTCTGGCGGACACACCGAATTAGTTCTCATGCGTGATCATCTCACATACGAACGGTTGGGCGGAACGCTCGATGACGCGGCGGGAGAGGCCTTTGACAAAGTGGCGCGTCTGCTCAGGCTAGGCTACCCTGGCGGGCCAGCGATTCAAAACGCGGCTAAATCCGGCCATCCGCTTGCGTTCAAGTTCCCCCGCGCGTGGCTGGGGGGGACATGGGATTTTTCATTCAGCGGACTTAAAACGGCCGTGCTGCGGGAAGTGCGGTCACTCGAAAAGACAGACACAACCCTGCCGGTAGCGGATTTGGCCGCAAGTTTTCAGGCTGCCGTAACCGAAGTGCTCGTCGTCAAAACAATAGAAGCAGCGAAACAATTTGAGGCAAAATGTATTTTGGTCGCTGGAGGGGTTTCTGCAAACACCGAATTACGGAAATCGTTTGAGATGCGTTCGCTACTGCGGATTTTTATCCCCCCGTTGTATTTATGCACCGATAACGCCGCGATGATCGCTGGGGCAGGGTATTGGCGGTTCGCTAAAGGGCAACGGAATGGATTAGATTTCGATGCGCTACCGAACTGGCCTTTGACGGAATTACCCAGCCCTTAACCCAAAAGCCGCACTTTAGGCATTACCTGTGTGCGGCTTTTTGGGGAGGAGGATGTATCCATAATTATCCTCGGGGACTTAAAGGGTGAATGAACCTGAGATAAGCATTTAGTGAGAAGGGTTATTTCAGAGCATTTTTGATCTGTAGAATAGAAATAGGGCCTGGGCGCAGAATAACTGGTTCTGATTGGGTACAGTCTACCACTGTGGAGGGAATACCACCTGGGGAACGGCCCCCATCCAGAATCAAGTGTATGCGCCCACCTAGCTGTTGCATCACTTCGCGGGTTGTATTGGCGCTTTGTTCACCGGAGAGATTGGCCGAGGTGACGGCCATCGGACCGGCCATAGCCAATAGCTTTAGGGCAATCAGGTGATCGGGCACACGCACTCCAACCGTGGGGAGAGGGGAAACTGCATCCGGCACAATTGGATGCCGATTCACAATGATCGTGAGAGGACCGGGCCAGAATTTTGCGGCCAACTTTTGAGCAGAAACTTCCAATTTTTGGGTGACTTTCGAGAGTTGTCCGGCGTCGCTCAATAAAATTGCGACGGCTTTTTCATGGCTGCGCCCTTTGGCCACGTAAAGACGATCTACACTCATCGGATCAAATGCAAGAGAACCCAATCCATAAACTGTATCCGTCGGGAAAGCGACCAGGCCACCTTTGCGAAGAACATCCACCGCGTGTGGGAGGGCAAATGGGTCCCTGGCAGAGAGAATTTCGGTTTTCATCGAGTGAGGGGCCTAATCCGTGGAAGAGGTTCGGATGACAAGCAGACGGTCGTGTCTGGCAAGGTCTGGGCGGATTTCGATGTGAGCTTGAGGAAAATGTTGGCGGGCCAGTTCTTGAGCCGCCTTTCCTTGAGTGGCTTCGATTTCTAGCAACACTAACCCACCAGGAGCAAGGCAGGTCGCGGCCTGGAACAGCAATGGTCGGATAAGGGCTAAGCCGTCGAGACCGCCGTCGAGTGCGAGAGTGGGTTCATGCCTGTAGACTTCGAGGGTGTAGAGGGTAGCGGTGGGGATGTAGGGGAGGTTGGCGGTGATTAACGTGTAATTAGTAATAGGTAATGGATAATGGATAACTGAAGACCTGTCCTGAGCGGCGATTTTCAATCGCTGGCCGAAGGAATGGAAACTGAGGAGGTCGGCTTCGAGGAAGGTGATGCGGTCGGAAACATAGTGGATTTCGGCGTTGTGTTGGGCAACGGCGAGGGCGGCAGGGGAGAGGTCGGTGGCAACGACGTGTAGTTCGGGACAGTGGGCTGCCAGGGAAACGGCGATACACCCCGTTCCGGTTCCGATATCGGCGGCGTAAATACCCTCCCCCTTGGTCCCTCTCTCCGTGGGAGAGGGGAGTTGTTTAAGCCATGCCAGCGCGGTTTCGACGAGCAGTTCGGTTTCCGGGCGGGGGATGAGGGTATCGGGGGTGACTTTGAATTTCAGGCCAAAAAATTCCCGTTCGCCAAGGAGGTAGGGAAGGGGAAACCCGGCTTCGAGTTTTTGGAGGGCTTCTTCGATCTGTTGGAATTCGTGGGGAGATAGAAGAGCTTCGGGATGTGCGAGGAGCCAGGTGCGAGGTTTGCCAGTAATATGGGCGAGGAGAACCTGGGCGTCGAGGGAGGGGGTGGAGGAGACTGTGGCAAGGCGCGTTTTGGTTTCACGAAGGACTTTGCCATGCGAAATTGGTAATTGGGTAATTGCGTAATTACTCATTTACCAATTACTTAATTTAGCCCTGCCGCAGCCAGGCGTTCTGCTTCGTTACGGGTGGCAAGTTCGTCAATGAATTCGTCAATGTCACCGTCCATCACGACTGGAAGATTGTAGGAGGAGAGGTTGATACGGTGGTCGGTGACGCGGGATTGGGGGTAATTGTAGGTGCGGATTTTTTCGGAGCGGTCCCCCGTGCCAACTTGGGAGCGGCGTTCGGCTTCGATTTTGGAGCGGCGTTTTTCTTCCTCGATCTCGTAAAGTCGAGCACGGAGGATGCCCATCGCACGCAGTTTGTTCTGCACTTGGGAACGTTCATCCTGGCAAGCGACGACAATACCGGTCGGGAGGTGGGTGATGCGGATGGCGGTGGCGTTTTTTTGGACGTTTTGCCCGCCCGCCCCAGCAGATTTGAATACGTCAATCCGCACGTCGCCATCAGGAATGTTAACTTCGACTTCGTCCACTTCGGCGAGGACGGCAACAGTGGCGGTAGAGGTATGGATACGCCCCTGAGATTCGGTGACGGGGACACGCTGAACACGGTGAACGCCCGATTCGTATTTGAGCCGGGAAAACGCACCGTTGCCTTTGATCATGAAGACGACTTCCTTGAAACCTCCCACACCGGTCTCGTTTGAGTCGAGCAATTCGGTTTTCCAGCGACGACGTTCTGCGTAGCGGGTGTACATGCGGAACAGATCGGCGGCGAAAATGCCCGCTTCATCGCCACCCGCCCCGGCCCGGATTTCAACGATGACGTTGCGTTCGTCGCGTGAGTCTTTGGGGAGCAGCATGGTTTTGATCTCGTTTTCCAACTTCTCGATTTTGGGTTCCAGTTCTTCGATTTCGAGTTCAGCGAGTTCAGCCATTTCGGCTTCTTCGCTATCCGCGAGATCGCGAGCTTGTTGAAGGTTTTCCAAAGCCTGGCGGTATTCCCGGCCTTTGAGGACAAGGGGTTCAATCTCAGCACGTTCTTTGCCAAGTTCGGCAATCCGTTCATAATCACCCCCCGCCTGGATTAGCTCTTCATCTATTTCTTCGAGACGAACTTCGATTATTTTAATTTTATCAAGCATAGTATGGATTATACATTCAAAATTGATAACTACTCAGCCCAGAGTGGAAATAACCCGCAAAAAAGGTGTGCTGGGGGGTGTACACTC
>DATDOR010000391.1:0-3677 GCA_035293165.1 Anaerolineales bacterium
GAATATGTAGCCACTCGTGTACAGTCGCCCTCACCACTTCGATACGGCTTCGCCAGTCAGTGCGGCGCCTGCCCTCTCCCAGCGGGGGAGGGGGAGTCGTCCCGACTAAAAACCGTCATAAACTGGGTGAGGGAGTTTTTAGGCTTAGGCTCTTTTGCTTATGACAACTGCAAAAACACTTCTGGCTTTTGCTCTGCAATTCGCAACAAAGCCACAGCGGGTCCGCTGGGTTTACGCCTGCCTTGTTCCCAATCCTGAACAGTGCGCAAGCTCACACCCATCAAGCCCGCAAAAGCCGATTGCGATAACTTTAATTTCGTTCGAATGATTTTTGGTGGAGCAGGCATTTTCAGGCTGTGAACGCGCAGAACTTTCGTGCCGGCCTTGTACGCCTTCACCTCACGAATCCCATCGAGAATTTCCTGACCAATATCACGCTTAGACATTTTCAATTTCCTTTGCAATTTGACGCAGAACATGAGGGGGAATGTTTTCCACCTCATTTTTGCTGTAAATAGTCAACAGCCAGATTTCATCGTCCTTTTTCTTGATGTAGTAAATCACCCGCACGCCACCGCTTTTACCTTGACCTGACATTGCCCAACGAACTTTTCGGACACCGCCAGAACTACGAACGATCTTGCCTGATTCTGGGTACTGGAGCAAAAAGCTTTGCAAACCCAAATATTCGTCTTCAGACAGATAATCGTAAAGGTGCTTTGTAAAGGCAGTGGCTTCTATGAGTTCCATTAATTGATTATACGGCAAAGCCGTATGGTTTGCAAGGGTGCGCCAACATTTCCCCTATCCCACGCTTGCATCGTAACAGACAAACTCCAGCAAATTCCGCTCTGGGTCAGGGAAGTACAGCGAGCGAATACGTAGCCACTCGTGTACAGTCGCCCTCACCACTTCGACACGGCTTCGCCAGTCAGTGCGGCGCCTGCCCTCTCCCGCTGGGAGAGGGGGATTCGTCAGCCTCAGCACTTCGAGCCCAACCACTTCTTCGTAAAACTTGTGCTATGCTGCGCACCTTGTTCAGTAGTTCTATCTAGTAAAAGTCGTAACCGAAAAGTTCAATATCTACTTTATATAATTCGGCAATGATTGACCTGCTTTCATCATTAAAATAAAAACGATAATCTTTGTGTTTGCTGGAATTTAAGTGGGGCAAAACTGAATTGGTATGTATTCTGTTTTGAATCTCTTGAAAATCGTCCCTAAATCTTTCAAAGCGACCGACAAAATCAACTAATACTTCGTTTTTATTATTACACAAGAATGAATGTTGAAATGCTGATTCCGCATTTCTATTTCCACGATACATTTTCAAGAATTCATAAGTTTCAAGAATATCTCTTTTTCTCAACCTTGCATTGATATCCATAGCAACACCGTTCTTGTCTAAATTATAAAAATGTTGGGAAACAAACCAATCCCATGGGTTCCTAACGAATGAGAATTTGAAATAATCATTCCATATGTCAGCAGAAAGCATGTTTTTTAGAAATTGGGCAGGCATATGGTTTTGAGTATATAGACCATTCTCAAAGATTTCATTGAGCTGGGGTTCGTCGTTACATGCTGCTAATGCAAATTCAATACTAGTACTTCCCGTTTTAGGGTTGCTAATGAACAGGAATTTTCTGGAGTGACAGACAATCATAGGTCCTTTCTTATTGGGAATCCTCTCCAGAATTATACGCTTCCGGTAATTCGGCCTGCAAGAAAATGGAACGATAGGTATCCCAAAGGCGGACAGGCTTTATTGAAACTTATGATTCTCGTGACAAGCCCTGGCGGCAAAACACGCTCACCACTTCGACACGGCTTCGCCAGTCAGTGCGGCGCCTGCCCTCTCCCAGCGGGAGATCGGGAAGTCGTCCCGACTAAAACCCGTCATAAACTGGGTGAGGGAATTCTTTAGGTCTTGTGATTATGTTCCACAGTGATGACGACATTTCCTTTTTTCTGCCCGGAGTCTACATATCTATGGGCTTCGGCGGCCTGTTCCAGTGGATACCGCCGATCAATGACTGGTTTTACCTTACCCGCCTCGATCAATTCTTTGAGAGCAAGCAGATTATTCCTCGTATAGCCTGCTGTCCAGGGGATTACTTTTTTGCTGCTTCTCTTTGAAACTAATCGCCATCGGAGCACGCCGAACAGCCCAGGGTTGGCATTTAGATAGGTCCCTTTTTCGTTGAGCGATCTTAAGCTGCCTGAAAACGGACTCTTGCCGATCGTATCAAATATGACATCATACGTCTGACCGTTTTTGGTGAAATCTTCCCGGGTGTAATCAATAACCTGATCTGCCCCGATCGAGCGCAGCATTTCCAGTTTTCCCGGTTTGTCCACGCCAGTTACTTCGGCTCCGTAGTACTTGGCAAGTTGTACAGCCCAGGTACCGATGCTGCCACCCGCGCCCACAATCAAAACCTTTTGTCCACGCTGGACGTCTATTTTTCCAAGAGAATGGAGTGCTTCGAGTCCACCAAACGGAACGGCGGCGGCCTCTTCGTAGCTCATATTGACCGGCTTATTTCCCATCACACTGGCCAGCGCTGAAGGTTTTTCAGCCAGACACATATACTCGGCATATGTTCCCATGCCGAGACCCGTATATCCAAAGACCTGGTCGCCCGGCTTATACAGGGTTACGTCTTTGCCGGCTGATTCAATCTCTCCGGCAAACTCTGTCCCAAGGATCGTTATTCTGGTTGGTTTTATGAAACCTATAAATAGCCGCAGGGGAATCGCAAACAAGAGAGGTAGTTTGAGCCTTCGGAGCTCGGTGTCCGGTGTCGATACGGTTGCCGCATGTACTTTGATCAGGACTTCATTATCCTTGGGAGCAGGTCTTGCTACCTCTCGGAGCTGAAGACCGTCCGGCGATCCATATTTTGTCCATATGATTGCTTTCATAAATATTCCTCCAGCACCTACAAGGCATCTCAAAAACACCGTGTCGCTCTGAGGGAGCGTTCTTCGCGACCGACACTTGCGCCGCACGTGATTTGCTAAGCAAATCATGCAGCTGAGAGTCTCTTACATTCGGAAGCCGAGATCCTTCGCTACGCTCAAGATGACATTTTTGAGAGGACCTATAGTCAGGTTTTGTTATTCTGTTCCACAGTGAGGACGACTTTTCCTTTGGCGTGTCCCTCTCCAAGATAGCGGAGCGCTTCAGCGGTTTCATTTAAGGAGTAACGTTTGTCGATGACAGGTACGACTTTGCCAGATTCGATGAGCTCGGTTATATAAACCAAATCTTTTGAATCTGTTTGAACCACCAGAAGCTTAATACTCTTACCCGTGATTCGTCTAATCAATGGTCCCAGGAGCAAACTCTGGAACATTGTAGCTACAGAACCTCCGACCATGAAATAAGTTCCATTTGGCTTTAACGCCCGCGTATAGGCGAAAATTGAACGACTTGCGATCACATCAAGGATCAGATCATACTGCTGCCCATTTTTGGTGAAATCTTCTTTGGTGTAATCAATGACGTGGTCTGCACCAAGCGAGCGCATAAATTCCCGTTTCTCTGTATTATCCACGCCAGTAACCTCAGCCCCGGCTAATTTGGCAAGCTGAATTGCAAATGTACCTGTCCCGCCGCCCGCGCCATTGATCAAAACCTTTTGCCCGGGCTGTGCCTGCCCTTTATCGCG
>DATDOR010000392.1:0-4613 GCA_035293165.1 Anaerolineales bacterium
CCAACCGCCGCACGGGCGCGATCCACTCCGACACAGCCGGGCGGTATTTTTCACCGTTCCGCATGGCTAACGTCATGCACACGGAAAACATGGCAAAGGGTTTTTGGTTTAATGCCGCCCTATGCGTTTGCACAAATTGCATCGCTTCCGGCAGCCACTGTCTGTTTTGAATGGCGCTGCCAGCGACCACGGCCCGATAAGGGGTGAGGGCTTTTACATCTTGCATTGGTTGTACGTCCACTTGAGCACCTTTTTCCATTAGCGTTTTTCCAATAGCTTCCGCCACACCGGCAGTAGAACCTGTCCGGCTGGCATAGGCCACCAATATTTTTAATGACATGTTGATCTCCTTGTGCCTGTTAAGAAGGAATCTGCTGTTCGAGATGTGCGAGCCTGAAAAGTCCCCGGCTGATCAAGAGCCACCACGGGATCCAAAACACGCCACTGACGATCATCAATGTTGTTGCGAGTTCAGGGGTGAGGATGACGCTGATATCATCCACTAAGGTAAGCACACTCGCCAAAATACCAAACCAGGCGGTGATTTTGCTGAAGCTCTTGCTCTGCAACATGACAACCGATAGGAGCAAAACACCGATTGCCATGAAGAGGAACCCTACGGTTTGAGGGGTCGGCGTCCCCAGTGCGCCTAACGTTTCCCCGGCAGCCAGGAGACGAAAACGTTCCGCCTCTGTCGCCACTACCACGTACCGGTCGCTGAGGGAGATCATCGAGAGCATAGCCACACGCGGCACGACGAAGACGCCTACGCCAAGCATAGCGAAGAAAACTGCAACCGCCATCAGCGACTCGTTGGTTCCCTTGAGAGCTGTGTGGAGAGCCAGGAACATCACGCCCAACAGCGCGATGGAGAAAATGTCCAGGGCGTTGAGGTAAAATAGGCCCAAGAGTTTGCTGCGTTGAAAGAGCGAGAACCATTCCTCCGTTGAGGCTGGAAACTCATCCCAGGGGATGAAGAGAAATTCGCTCACATAAAAAACGAGCGTCAATAGAGGTGCGGCACCACCGATACGAAAGAGCGGTTTCCAGTTTGATTCAACAGAAATGGACATGTCATTCTCCTTCACGATTGAGTTGAATCACTTCGCTGTATCAGTACCCCGAACAGATAAAACAATCCTGCTATAAGCGAGATAGCCGAGAAGACTACAAACCGAAATGGGTATCCCTGGTTCATCACCATATTGATTTCTGTGAAAATTGCCAAAGCTCGGAAAAGATATATCACGCTAATGAGAATAAGCGCCGCACGCAACAAAGGCAACGGGCGGATCAATCCCGCACCAGAGAAGGCATAGATTGCCCAGACGGCAAAAATCAGAGCTAAGGCAATGGTTGCTATTGTGGTGGGGCTTGAACCCTGTACAGCCAATTGCGCCAACATGGATTCTTGGCCTGCACTGATATACACAAAAAGTGCAGGTTTCAAAACCAGTAAGACATGCATAATGGATATAAGCGTGCTAATCATTCCACCAGCTATCAGAAAATGTTTTGATTTCATCATCGCAACACACTCCTGTAGAAAATATTGCTCAATTACGGCTCTTCCGTTTTTAGCGGGAAATATGCCAAATTTTGAAGGTGGTGGGGGGTGTACACCCCCCACCACCTTCAAAATTTGGGTTCCCAACCCGTTAATTACGGTAGACCCTCAATTACTTTATTCCGAAGGAATATCGCTTCGACTCAGCCTGAAAAAGTCCCGCGCCAGCAATGGGAGCCAGACCAGATACAGCGTACCGGCAATCTGTATCAGGACAACGCCACCTGCCGGGAAGAAGAAGCCAACCAGGAGATGGGCTAAATCCAGGCCATGTGTAACGATGCCAACATAAGCTGTACTTTTTCCAAAAGCATTACTCGACAACATGGCGATGGAAATTAATGTTGTGGCAACCTGTATCAGAATCCCACCGATCGTCGCGCCCGTGCCATGCCACATATCCGATACCAGGATGGCCTCACCTGCCGCCGAAAGCAGGGTCTTTTGTGACTCGGTGGTTGCTGCGGAAAACTTGTCACTGAGCGCCAGCCAGGAGAAGACCGAGGGGGTAGCAAGAAACAGCGTCACTCCGGCAAATCCCAACAGCACAGCAATGGCGGTAGAGACCAGATGGGTTTTCTTTAGCGCGGCGTGAAGTCCCAAAAAGAGCAGGTAAAACAGCGGCATGTAGACCAATACCGTCAATATGTCCAGCCGCAAGAGACCAATAAACTTGTTCTCTTCCAGCATCTCGAAAATCTCGGCCGCGGTTGTCGGCGGGGCGCCGAGCACTACAAGAATGACTATCGTGATCAGTGAGTAGCCCATTAAGATCAAAGCAGTAATTCCGCCGATTTTATAGAGACTTTTCCAGTGTTCGTTTGAGTCAAACATCGTTATCTTCCTTTTGCCGTATACACTTCAAGCAATCTAACTATGCACCCGTCATAAACCTCTCTTGCCTCAGAAAATGTATGGGATGAACATCTTGCTGCGTTTCATGTACGCCAGGTATTCATCCCCGAAGTAGTGGATATTTTCGCGTTCCTCGATACGGGCGGTGGCCAACAGGAAAAAAGTACAAATTATCACCAACCCTGAATCGAGCCACGAGGGCGATTTGAAGAACATCCCCCATCCCAGTAGCAAGAGCGAACTGTACAGGGGATGGCGGATGGTTCGGTATAAACCGACAGTTACCAGCCGGGAGGTTTTCTCCATTCCCAACAGGGATGGATCGCCCCGCCCTGTATCTTGCCTGCCAATTTCGCGTAACAATCGAACCCCTTGAATCACGAATACCAAAGACAGGATGAGCAGAATCCATGAGATCAGTTGGTGCCATGCCAGGGGGTTGCGGAACCACCCTTCAGCGTTGATGAGAAACAGGATCAGGAGAACTTCCCAGGCGAAAAAACGGAAAAATCCATGCGAGCGAGGGACGAGCAGGGATTTTCGGGAGATGTAGACAAGCCCTGCAGTGCCGATGAGAAAGAGGGCCCACTCAAAAAAACTAATCTCTGGCATATTTCACCTAAAAATTCACATCCATCACCTCATTCACCCATTCCAAAATGGCTCAATACCCTCAACGCGCGCAGTGTGTTCCAGCGGCTCGGCTGTCCCGATTTCTCCATCTCAAAATGAGTCTGCCCAGTGTGTTTGGCCTGAAGCGGCCATTTCCCGTCTTTCCGGCGTTTCCCCAGCAAGACATCCAGCGCATCCTGCATTCTGGGATCGTAGCCAACGCCAGCAGCGCGGAAATAATCCAGCGCACGCAAGATGTCGTAGAACCAACGGGAGGGATAAGAAAGCATAAGAAACCGCGGGCGGATGATCTCCCCGGTTTTGTCAGAGCGGAATAGTCTGTGCTGAAGGATGAATTCCCGGGCCTGTTGCGCGATTGGGTCAAGCTCGGTAACGCGGTAGGAATAGCCTGTGGAAACATATTCGTGAATCCCCTCCAGGACAGAGAGCGTCGAGTGCAGAGAACTGTGGACGGCCCCTTGCTGGTTGGACTGGCAGTTGAACCCTCCGTCGGGCATCTGCACTGCAATGAGAAAATCCACAATCGACTCGAGCGCCTCAGTTGGTGCGCCAAAATATGCGGCATAGTTGAGAAACATGCCGTTGACGCATACATCGCTATTTTTAATGGTTACTGCGGGATTGACACCTCCGTCCTGCTCTTTATGGTTTTCCAGGATGAACGCAATACTTTCACGAATTTGCGGATGGTCAGGTGCAATACAGAGATGTTTCAAATCCAGCAGGGTGTAATGTGTTGAAATCCACTTGGGCTGATAAAATCCCCGGCCCCAGTGACCTTCCTTGTGCCGCGCGCGGAGAAACTGCGCGCCCCATCCTTCGGTCGCGATGCGCGCCCGCAAGTCTGGGAAATCTTGGTTCAGCAGATCCCGGTGAACCTGGTATTGGATCGAAACATCGCTGTCTAATAGCCAGTTAAGTATCTTTTGTTCCTGTGATTGCTTAGTCATATAGATATCTCCATTTTACAATATCAAGTTTTGTATACCATGTCAGGTATGCAGGATAACGAATAGAACGGATACTACGCCATCAAAAACCCTAACACCGACATGAGAATCACCATGAGAAACAGGATGCCAAGAATCCAGTTCAGCCAGCGCTTTTCAGGATGATTGACCCAGGTGCTGGACCAGTTGTTTCTCAACGAGTTGAACTTCTGCTCCCATCTGCCTCATATCCCGGAAAAACCGATCAGGCTCAACGATATGCGCCTGTAACCACAGGCCAGGCTTGCGTATACCATCCAGGTATTGCATCAAGCAAGCCACCACCGGGATGGCCGTCAGCATGTATCCATCCTGATGAGCGATGGTCATCTCCAGGGATTTCGGGGCGTCGTTTTGCATCCCTTTTGCTTCCAGTTTAAGGAGGGTGCCATAAGGCGGGCGGGAAAAGGTTTCCAATCCCCACAGCATCAGTTTTCCCACCGGGCGTAAACCCTTTTGCGGAAACAGCTTTAGCCCTAATATGATGACTGGAGAAAGAAACCAGTCTACGAACCAATTGAAGCCTCCCACGAAAAAGCCAGTCTCCTGTAAAGATGGATAGCGCTTTG
>DATDOR010000393.1:0-3034 GCA_035293165.1 Anaerolineales bacterium
TGAAACTACCGACAGCAGTTTCCCGCTCCAGCCTTACGCCGCCAGCAAAAAAGGCGCGGAAGCGATGGCCCATGCCTACCACGCCCTGTACGGGATTGACGTGACCGTTGTCCGGTTTTTCACCGTGTACGGCCCCGCCGGACGTCCCGACATGTCCATCTTTCGCTTCATCCACTGGATTACGGAGGGCGAACCCCTCCAACTCAATGGGGATGGCACGCAATCGCGCGGCTTCACCTATGTGGACGACATCGCGCGCGGTGTGATCTTAGGTTTGAAAAAAGTTGGATATGAAATTTTCAACCTGGGAGGGCACGAAAGCACCACGATGAACGATCTGATCGCGCTTATTGAGAAAAAAGTGGGACGTAAAGCAAACATTCTTCACCACCCCTTCCCTGCCGCAGACATGACTGCCAACCTGGCAGACATCACGAAAGCCGGTCAATTATTAGGTTGGGAGCCGCACATCGGACTGGAAGAAGGCCTCACCCGCACCATCGCCTGGTACAACGCCGAGTGCGATTGGGCCGCAAAGATAGACCTGGGATAACGCAGGTGTGTAACCCCTATGTGACGAGCCTCTGCTATCCTGATGTAGAGGCTCGTTTATGTCTACCATCGATCCCCCTAACATTACTTCCTTCGTCATCCGGTTTGTCCAAGAAACCCCAGATGAAACCCGCTCTCCCTACCGGGGCAACATCCGCCACGTCCAGTCGAACGCAGACCTGAACTTCACCGACTGGGCCGAAGCTGTGGCGTTTATCCAGCGATATGTTCCGCTTCAAATGGCCGCGGTTCAAGATCAATCAACTCACGCGCCCTGACGCATTTCAACACGTTTCCTACTACCCATCACCGAACTCCCATTCCGCACCTTGTTTATTGTCTTATTATTCATTGCCCATGGATTCCATCCTCAAACATACCTTCTCCCTTCCCCAATTCCGTTTTCTCGCCGGCGACACCCTTGACGTACAAATCGGCTACGAATCCTATGGTGAACTCAACGCCGCGCGGGATAACGCCATCTTGATTTGCCACTATTGGACGGGCACCTCTCACGCCGCGGGACGCTACACACCCGAAGATGCACTTCCCGGCTGGTGGGATGTGCTCATCGGCCCCGGCAAACCGGTTGATACAGACCGTTTTTTTGTCATTTGTTCGGACACTCTCGCCAATGTACAGGCGTTCGACCCGAACGTCACCAGTACGGGTCCGGCCACCCGCAATCCCGCGACGGGCAAACCCTACGGCAGCCAGTTCCCCCGGCTGACCTTTCGCGACATCGTCCACGTTCAACGAAAATTGATGGATCATCTGGGGATCAGCCATCTGCGCGCGGTGGGCGGCCCCTCAGGTGGAGGGATGCAGGCCCTCGAATGGGCCACCACCTACCCCGATTTCATGGACAAAGCGTTCGGCGTGTGTACCTTTGGGCGTTCCAACACCTTCATCACCACCGGCATCTATCGTTGGTGCCGCGCCCTGATCACTGGCGACCCCCACTGGCACGGCGGCGATTACTACGATAGCCCCGGCCCGCGCGAGGGCTTCCGCCAGGCACTGAGCGTCATCACTCTGCTTGCGCAAACGCCCGCCCATGTCAACCGCGTGGCCCGCGCCAGCGACGTTGGCTGGGAACTGCCCGAAGGCGGCCCGCCTTACGATGACCCCGACGGGCTGTATCCCTATGAGGCCGGTTTTTACGCTTATATGGACGACCGTGCGAAATTCGCAGACGCGAACGCATTTCTGGTAATCGGCCGCGCGGCGGTCATCCATAACGTTGGCTACCTGCGCGGGGGTTTTGCCCAGGCATTGGCCGGAGTACGGGCCGATATGCTGATGATCCCCTGCGAACAAGACCTCTACTTCCCCCCCGACGACAGCCGTGATGTGGTAAACGCCATCCGCGTCGGGGACGGCCGCGCCGAACTCTACCCCATCCAAAGCGACTGGGGTCACTTCTCCTGCCTGTTCGACACGGGCAAGTTTAGCGAACGGCTCAAAGATTTTTTAGAAAAGGACACCTCATGAAAAAAACCTCCCCTCTCCCGCGCGCCATCGCCCTCGTCGGCGCGGGGATGAGCAAATTCGGCGCATTTCCCGACAAAAACAGCCGTGACCTGTTCGTCGAAGCCTACAAAGCCATGCGCCAAAGCGTGGACAAAGGCTTCGATCCTTCAGAGATAGATGCCGTTTACGTGGGCAACTTTTCCAGTGGCCTGTTTGAAGGCCAATCCCACACCGCCCCGATCATGGCCGATTCCGTCGGCCTGGTGCCCCGCCCCGCCGTCCGGGTGGAGAACGCCTGTGCGAGCGGGGCCACCGCGCTCCGGCAGGGGATTATGGCAATTGTCTCCGGAATGGCGGACATCGTGCTGGTGGGTGGTGCCGAACGGATGACTGCCCTTCCTACTTCCCGTGTCACCGACACCCTCGCTGTTGCGGGCGATGTTGAATACGAAATCCCTGCCGGATTCACCTTCCCCGGCTTTTACGCGGCGATGGCCTCCGCCTACATACACCGGTACGGGATGCGGCCCGAACATCTGATGCGCGTGGCCCAGAAAAATCACGACAATGGCGCGCTCAACCCCAATGCCCAATTTTCCTCCACCATCGCCGGGTGGATGGAAAGCCGAAAAGCGGCAGCCCGACGCAAGGGCAAACCCGTCCCCACCTGGCAGGACGAAATGGAATTTTTCCGCGACGACCGGGCCAATCCCATGATTGCCTGGCCGCTGCGTCTATTCGACTGCTCTCCCATTACGGACGGGGCAGCCTGCCTCCTGATCGTCGCCGGAGAGACTGCCCACAACTTCACCGATTACCCCATCTACATCACCGGCTCCGGGCAGGCGACCGATTATCCCTTGCACGACCGCGCCGATCTGACCGCGCTGGCCTCTGCGCGCAAAGCCTCGCAGATCGCCTACGACATGGCGGGCGTCACCCCACAGGACATCCGCATCGCCGAAGTCCACGACTGCTTCACGATTGCAGAAGTGATCGCTACAGAAGA
>DATDOR010000394.1:0-5336 GCA_035293165.1 Anaerolineales bacterium
CGCAGCATGTCCAGCGCCAGGCGGGCGATGGCCTGCGCGTGGTCCGGGCGGCGGCGCGGCGCGCCGGCAACGACCATGTAGTTGTCGCCAATCGTGCGGATTTTTTCCAGATCGTATCGTTCCACGAGCGAGTCGAAATACGAGAAGACTTCGTTGAGCAGTTCGACCATTTCTTCCGGGGAAAGTTCCACCGAGAGGGAGGTGAAGCCTACCACGTCCGCAAACAGTACACTAACGGCTTCAAATCGTTCAGCGATGGTGCGGCCGTTCGGACGATGGTCCTCCTTTAATATGGGGGCGATCTCTTTGGGCAGTACGTTGAGAAGTAGTTTTTCAGATTTGGCCTGTTCCCGGTGGAGGAGGAGATACGCACGGTCTTTGAGAACGGTGAAATAGCGAAATTGAACAAACACTATCGTTGAAACCCCAACCAGATTCATCACAAAAAACCCGAAAATGAGCGTTCGAGAGAGGTTGTTTTCCACTCGCACGAGGGGCTGGAGCAGGCCGCTCAACACCACCATCCCCAGATACGCGGCAAACCAGCGGTGGGCGGAAGTGAGATTCCCAAACAGCAAGGCGCTCAACGGACAAATGAGCGCCCATAAGACAACTGCGCTGGAGTTGACAAAACCTCCCAACGCTATTTGCAAAAAAAAGGGCAAGAGGAGAATCAACAGCAGCTGGGCGAAACGGAAAAAATGGTATCGCTGGGTGAATGCAAAATGGACGACGCTTGCCGCTGAGAAAATCCCGTAAAGGAGTGGAATCAAGCCCGGATAAGGTTCACCCAGAATAATATACAAGATGCCCCACAAAATCCCGGCGGTGATAAACATCACGCTGCCCGAAACAAGCAGGTTTTTCTGCAAGCGCGTATCCGCGTCATCCTCTGGAGATGTGCCAATACGTTCGATCAGGAGGAGAATTTTATTCCACATACAAGGTAGCTATCGCGCGCAACAGATTAAGCAGGGAACATAAAAATACCACGAGCCAGGGGTCAGTTACCAGTTCAAAAAGTGATCAATTGTTGTTCAATCAACAGACGGGCTTTCACAATTGAGGAGAATTTCAGGAAGCCGGATACGGGGAGGGGTTTTGATCATGCCCTCAGGGAAGCGCAGGGATGACTTGATCCAGACCGGGCGGGGGGTAAAGGGCGGCAAAGGTGGGGAGGTGCTCAAAGCCCTGCACCCGGATTTCGCCCGTTTGCATCGCGGCAGCAGGGTCGTGCATCCCATTGAACGTCTTCATCATTGTGGTTGGGTTTTGGGTGAAGACGATTTTTGCGTCCGACCTGTGCCCCTCTGTGACTTTTCCCTGCCCGTCCCCTATCTGAACGGTCCAAACGCCGACGCCGGGAAAGTCATAGACGACGTTCATGTGTGTCTCGGCAGCCAATTGGACATTTATAAATGACTGAAGGTAGGCGAGAAACGCGGCCAGACAGAAGCGCAAGAGGACCGGGTCAGATTTCGGGGTCTCGCGTCCCATATGCAGGCGGAATTGGACGAACTCGTTCCAGGTGTGCATCAAACAAACTCCCAACACCCCGCGCACCGTTCGCCAACCGCGCAAGGAGAGGAGGAACATCCAGGCCGGGCGTTCGAGATCGGCGTCGTCCAGCCCGGCAAGCAGGCGGCGTATTTCGTCGCGGGCAGTGCACATCTCGGCCACAGATTGGGCAGGGGTCTGGTTTACTAGGCGTCGGGCAAACTCCGCCGCGTTCCAACGGTTCATATCATTCAAACTGACCAGGGAGAGATGCTCTTCCTTGGGTAAGCCCGGCCCCTGTTCGAGGTAACGGGCAATGTAACGGTCAAAATAGGCCAGATGGTATGGAACGTCGGCAAAGATCCATTCGGAGCCGTGCGGGGTCTGCCAGCCATCGTCGTCCAGGCTGTCGAAAAGTTCGTCAAAATTGGCCCAGAGGTTTTCGAGCATTGAACTGAGGTGGTTGAGTTGGGAGGAGGTCATGGAGGATCCTTGAAATGGTGATTGGTGATCAGGTACTGGATATTGGGTATTCGATATTAAGATACCATGCGCCAGGTGTAGCGTGCCAGTTAAAAAAGTGGTCGTTTCTTGTTCAATTTCAGTCGAGGATGATGCCATGTACGGCCGCCAGTTTGAGGAAGGGTTCGCGTAAGTCCGCATCTTCTGTCTGATCAGCAATGAAGCGGACGATGTTGGCTGCTTGTTGGCGATGTTTCGCCGCGTTAGGTTCGTCCACCTGCGCGAGCAGCGCAAAAATCTGCCACAAAACCCGGCGGCAGTTGAGGGATTGGGCTTCATCGCGGGCGACGCGCAGACACGCGCTGGCAGTTTCGATATCACCCAATGCCTGTAATGCTTGCGCTTTGTGGTAAAGCGCATCAGAAACGAAGAGACGCACACCTGCCTCTTCACGCAGGCTAACCAACTCATCTGCACTGGCAATCGCCTGAGCATATTCCTGCCTGGCCAGGGCAAGCCGGGTTCGGGCGAGTAAGATATGCAAGGGGCCATACATCGCCAGATTTTTTTTGTTAAACCCTGGTTCGGCTTCTCTCAAACAGGCTTCTGCCTGATCCAGATCACCGGTGGCAATGTAGATCACCGCCATCATCCCAAGCACCCAGATGCGGATGTCACCTGCTACATAGTCGAACACATTACGGCCTTCCTGGATGCACCGCAGGCCGGTCCCAGGCGCACCAAACAGCGTATAACTCCAGCCATAAACCACAGTCGCCAGACTGGATTGGAAGGACAGACTGCCTTGATCCGCCAGCCGGACAGCCTCGGCAAGCATTTCCATCGCTTTGCCGTATTCACCGAATTCCAGCGCAACCATCCCACCAAGCAACCAACCGCTGAGTTCGCTCCACAAGTTGCCAATCGGTTTGCTCAACCGGACGCTTTCCAGTCCGCCCTCTAATGCCTGCCGATATTGTCCTAGCATGAAAAGCGGCATGGTAACAACGTTGAGATTGTTGGCTTGCATGGGGATATTGCCCATCTCCTGCCAAATGGCGCGGGCTTCGTTCAATGCAGCAAGCATATCCTCCAGCCTTCCCTGGTTACCATACGCGAAGGCTAAATCGCCCAGAGTCAGGGCGATCTGTTCGGTGAGGTTCATTTCGCGGGCAATTGCCAGAGATTGTTCCCCATAACGGAGCAGTGTTTCGTCCCAGCGATCTACCCAACCGAGCAGAAGAAGCACCCAAAGCACCTTTGCTTCGGCAACCCGGTCACCCAGTGTGCGGGCAATTTCCAATGCCTCTTTCGCCAGTTGCTCCCCCAATGGCGGGTCGCGTTCAGGTGTAAGCGTTACCCGGATGACGGCATGGGCCGCAAGGGCAGACAGGGTCATCGCCGGGTCGCCGCGTTTTCTACCAGCTTCCGCCATTTCTCCGTAAATGCGAACAGCCTCGTTAAATCGTTGAGTGAGTTCGTAGGCGCGCCCCAAATTCAGGTAGACGCGTTCGATGTTTTCACCCATCTCGTTCCCACGTTTCAGAATTTGAAGCGCCCTGGAATAGTGGCTGATTGCCTCCGCACTGGCGGACAGACGAAAGGCCGCATCTCCCGCTAAAATGGCGTAGTGCAAAGCCTTCGCGTATTCCTGCCCTTCGTTGAAATGGTAGGCCAGCTCCGGGTAGAATTCTTCCAGCCGGTCGGGGAAACGTTGTTCGATGGCTTCCCCCACCCGGCGGTGGAAGGCACGGCGCTGTTTGAGGAGCAGGGTCTGGTAGGCTGCTTCCTGGGTGAGAACGTGTTTGAAAAGGTAGGCCACCCCTAAATCTTCGTCGGTTTCGTTCAACCGGTGGAGCAGGTCGGCCTGTTCGAGTTGGAGGAGGGAGGTGTCTGGGGTCATCGGTCATTCTCCGCCAGCACTGTAGCCAAAATCTCGGTGTAAAACTTCCGCCCGATCACAGATGCAACCTGAAGGGTGAACTTCGCTTCTTCGGAAAGCCGATCAATGCGAGCAGTCAAGACGCCGTGCAGGGTGTCGGGGATGTCGAGGGTTTGGATCACGCCGGTTACGGCCCAGCGGCCATCCTGCCAGGCAATTTTTTCGCCGTCAATCAACATGCGGATGACTTCTTCGACATAAAAAGGATTCCCTTCGGACTTTTTCAAGATCATCGAGCGTGCTTCGGTAGGGAGGTCATCAATGGTCAGCAAAAGGGTTAGCAGGGCATGGGAATCTTCTTCGGAGAGGGGGAGCAGAGAAATTTCGAGCGCGTCCGCCCCCAGCTTTTCCAGGATTTGTTCACGCAGTTGCCAGCTTCCGGCCATTTTATCCGGGCGAGAGACAGCGATGATCAGCAAAGGATAACGCTGGACAACATCTGCCACGTTCGATAAGAGGTCGAGCGACGCTTGATCCGCCCAATGTAAGTCATCGAATACAATGACCGTCGGCGTTTCCTGTGCCATGCCGCAGACGAACCCCCGAGTAGCCTCAGTCATTCGTTGGGTAAGGGCTTCCCCTTCGTAGCCTCGGACAGATGCCAGTGAAACTTCGCTTTCAACGGCCAGTAAGGCCTCCAAAAATGGGGTGTCCCCGCCGGGCAGGGTGCAGCACTCGCAGGTGAAGTTCAATTTCCGGCGCACCTCGGCAGGGGAGTCGGATTCGGAAGCACCGATGGATTGGCGGATCACCTGCCGCCAGGGGGTGTAACTGGCGGTTTGTTGGAAGGAGAGGGATTGGCCGGTGAGCCAGGTGATTGGAGACTTGCCCTGAGCGGCGATTTGAAATCGCTGGTCGAAGGGTTGGTGATGGGTGATTAGTAACTGGTGGGATTCGGAGATTAAGCGAGTTTTTCCAAGTCCCGCTTCGCCGGTTAAAAAAACGACCGAGCCGCGTCCGGCGCTCAGGTTTTTCAGTTGGGTGTGCAGGATGGTAAGTTCCCTTTCACGGCCCACGAGCGGGGAGCGGATCCCGTGCGATTCCAGCCCTCGCAGGCGTCCGGGTTGCTCTTTCTCGCGTAGCGGGCGGTAGGTGTGGATGGGTTGGTCTTTCCCTTTGACTTCCACCAGCCCCAAATCTTCCCATTCAAAGAGCGGGGCAGCCAGTCGGTGGGTTTCTTCACTTACCTGCACCGTGGCGGGCTGCGCGGTTTGTTCCATCCGGGCGGCGAGGTTGATGGCGTCGCCCATCGCGGTGTATTCCATCCGTAAATCCGAGCCCACTTCACCAACCACGACTAGCCCGGTGTTGATGCCCACACGAACATCGAATTCGATACCCCACTCGCGTTTCACCTGCGTCCGGTAAGCCTGTATGCCGGAGACAATTCCCAACCCCGCCAGAATCGCCCGCTGCGGATCGTCCTCGTGGGCGA
>DATDOR010000395.1:0-4009 GCA_035293165.1 Anaerolineales bacterium
ACTTTTCTTCCAACCCTTCCACTTGCCCGTGCCCGAACATAGGCAGGCCGGGCATGGTGATCATCATCGTACACACCCCAAAGTATTTCCCGCCTTTGCCGAATTGGGCAACCGCAGTTTCTTCGTCGGGATTGTTCATGAAGTTGACGTAGCGGCGGAGAACTTCCCTATCGAACTCCATCGTGTTTTTCATCACGCTGCGATATTCGGCGTTTTTCTCGTCCCGAAGCATGTTCATGAAAGCGGAGTTGTAGACGCGGTGCATACCGAGCGTGCGAACAAAGTACCCTTCCATCAGCCAGAACGCTTCGGCGAGGAGGAGGGTTTCGGGGATTTCGATGGCGACACGGTCAACAACTTCGCGCCAAAATTCTTCGGGCATGGCAGCGTCGAACTCCGCGCGGGTGCGTCCCAACCCCGCGCGGCTGGGGACTGCGCCCCCGGTGCCCGGTTCGGGGTACCACAGGCGCGCGATGTGTTTTTTCGCCAGGGTCATGGCAGCGTCAAACCGGATCACGCTGAATTTCCGCGCCACGTCGAGGATTTTCTGGATGACCGCTTCTCGGACGACGGGATTGAGGTAATTCAACTGGGCGGTGTCATTCCAGGGCATCGAAGTGCCATCGTTGCCGTGATAAATGTAGTCCACCCGTCCGGTGTTGTGATCCACGCGTTTGAAGACGACGGCGGCGTCGGAGCGGGTGAAGTAGTGGTCTTCGAGGTAGATGCCGAGGTTGGGGTCGTCGGAGAGGTTGGGGCCGTTGAAGGTGTAGTTGGGATAGGGGGAGACGGGGAGGCTGACGTACCAGTCGGGGTGTTCGTTGACCCACTGGGAGACGATGCCGGTGTGGTTGGGAACCATGTCGGCGGCGAGGCGGATGCCGCGGGCGCGGGCACGCTCGTTGAGGGTATGGTAGGCTTCATCGCCGCCCAGGTCGGTGGCGACGGCGTAGTCGTCGAGGGAGTAAGCGGAGGCGATGGCTTCGGGATTGCCGGTCATTTGTTTGATGCGTTGGGAGGCAGGGCTGCGTTCCCACAGGCCGATGAGCCACAGGCCGGTGAACCCCCAACGGGCGAGGGTGTCGAGTTCTTCGTCCGGGATGTCGTCCAGACGGGCGATGGCGCGCCCATAGCGGCGGGAGAGTTGGTCGAGCCAGACGTAAGTGTTTTTAGCAATCATGACGAGGCGGGGCATCCACGCCAGGTCGGGGCTGAAGTTTTCGGGTTCTTCTTGAATGAAAGCGGTTAGGAAGTCGGGGACGAGGGCGGGGCCAGGGCCGTGGAAGACGGGTTTGGTTTCTTCGCGGATGAGATCGAGGCTGCTGAGCAGGCGGTAGGTCATGCGCCCCTGGATGACGGTCCAACGGTTGCGGATGAAGTTGAGTTGGTCGGCGAGGGAGTAGGGGTTGGCGAGGAAGGGCGCGCGGAGGTAGTCAATGAGCGATTGGGTGCCCCTGCCAGGGGTTGCGGGATCGTCCCCTGCGGCAGGCAGATGAGGCTGTTCAGCGAAGAAGGTTTGCAGGGCAGCCATAGCGCGCGGATACGCGGTGCCCTGTTCGAGGGGGGAATCGTCAAATAATTCTTTGTAAGGCTGGAAGGCCGGGTTTTGGTTGGCGATCCGGAGCATGAGCATCTCTTCGAGGGCGATTTCGCGATTGGAGACGCCGTTGGTCGCTCCATCGAGGTAGGTGTTGGAGTTCATTTCGCCGGTGTAGACGGGGAGGGGTGGAAATTCGTCGGTGAAGCGGAGGAGGGCGCGGTCGAGTTCGGTTGAGGTGAGCGTAGCCTCGAGGAAGGCAATCGCTTGCGCTATGACTTGCGGGTTGGTTTGCTCCCGGTATTGGGCGACGACGAGGTGGAGCATTTCGTCAATCAGACCGAGGGCGTTGATTTCACCCGCGCGGATAGCTTGTTCGGGAAAGTTGATGAGGTCGCGTGTATCGTTGATGCGCTGGGCGAAGAGGCGCGCGGCGTGGAAGTCGGCGAAGATGACGTTGCCGTTGGTGGAGAAGAGGCTGAGGTCGAATTTGTAGCGGTCGCGGGCTTTGCGGGAGATGTGGAAGGCGAACATAATGGTCAATTGTAAATGGTCAATGATTAATTGTTAATGGGGTTGGCGGGTTGGGCTTTGGAATTTGGATTAGGCACCTGATACCTGATACCTGATTTATCGTATCACAATTTTTAACATTCGCATCCATTTCCTTGCAGGGGGGGAGGAATTGGGGTAAAGTTTAGTTGTGAAGACTTATCTCGCACCCCCCTCTCCCTTATCTGAGCCGACTTACCAGGTCAAGACCCGGTATATTCAGCATGAATTGCGGCAGAATGACCGGATCAGCACGTATTATCACATCATCCCAACCCGGGATATGGCATCAGCATTTTTTGTGACGGCCTGGGGAGATTTGTTTACGAAGATTGCGATGCACCTGGAACACAAGCCAGAGACATTCGACATCCTGGCGGAGTTTTGGCCGAATACCGTCCGGTATTTGATGAACGCCTGCGAGGAAACACAGGACGAATGGCAGTTGATGTTTTTCGATGAGGGGTTTGACGTGGATGATCCCGGCCCGGTCTGGCTGTTGGGGATGGAACTGCACGACATACCTTTCGAGAACGCGTACAGTTACTTCAGTGATTACACACAGACAGTGATTGGGAAGTTGATCGCCTTGAGCGCAGGGCTGATGATGGAGTTGGATAACGAGGCGAAAATCTACCGGATGCTGCGGCAGAAGGGGCTGGTGGACAGCCCGAAATCCCACGGGATTCTGGAACTGCTGCCGAAAAAAGCCATTCACCAAACGTTTGGTCTGTCGCCCGCCGATTTTCGCACGCTGGTAGACGAAGTGGAGAGTCCCTGGCTGGCATGGGTTCCGTAAAGTCGTTGTAAGCTGGGGAAACTTGAGGAAAATACATGTCCATCAAATACTCCTTTAAAAATCTGGTCTTTCAGGGTGGCGGAATCAAAACCTTTGCCTACCACGGCGCGCTGGAAGTGCTGGAAGAACAGCAGGTTCTCCACCAAATCGAACGCGTCGCAGGCACCTCTGCCGGAGCGCCCCTCGCCATGCTCCTGAGTTTCCGCCTCAGCGCCCAGGAAACGATCCAAATCCTGCGTTCCATTGACTACGCCAAAATTCCGGGCACGAATGCAAAACTCCCGGACTGGGCGCGCCGTGTCCCCCTTGCCGAAGCACAAATCGCCGCCTTGATGCAGCGCATGGACAGGCTCAACCGCCTGTACCGCAACTACGGCTGGTTCGCCCTCGACTACGCCTATCACTGGGTCATGGACATGATCGCCCAACACTGTCACGGAAATGGCCGGGCGACGTTCGAAGACTTCCGCAAGCTGGGCTACCGCGACCTGCACATCCTCGCCGCCAACCTGTCCAGGCACCGCGCCGTCAATTTTTGTGCTGACGAACCCCCCCATGTCGCCGTCGCCGATGCCGTCCTCATGTCCGCCCCCCTGCCGCTTTTCTTCGAAGCGCTCCAATTCGACGGTACGCAATTCGGGAAGGGGGAGTACTATGCCGACGGCGGGCTGGTCGCCAACTTCCCCATCCACCTGTTCGACGCGCCCAAATATGCCAAAGGCAACCCCCACTTCGTCTACGGCGTCAACTGGGAAACGCTCGGCTGCCGGGTTTACAGTCCGCCGGACTGCCCCCCGCTCACCAGGCCGGTGAAGAACCTGCTCACCTATATGCAAAACCTGGTCGAGACTCTTGCGATGGCCCAGGATATCGCCTTTGACAACAGCCTGGTAGACCAACTGCGGACGATCAACATTGACGACCGCTGTGTGGGCGTCACCGACTTCCACATCCGCCCGTCGGAGGACGACCCCCAATACGTCGAACTGACCGCATCCGGGCGGGGGGCGGCGCGGGAATACCTGGAGCAGTATCGCCTCCCGACTGACAGGTTTTACGACTTGAAGGTCAGGTTTGCGGAGTTCATCGCCCAGTGGCGGTGAAGGGTGTTGGGGGATGAC
>DATDOR010000396.1:0-3088 GCA_035293165.1 Anaerolineales bacterium
ATAATCGGCAAAACGCTGCACGATTTGTTTTGAAAGGTCGCCATATGGCATCGGGTGGCGAATGGCGACTACTTTGAAACCCATGTCGCGGAGGATATCCGACACGCGGCGGGTGGTCTGGCTTTTGCCGGAGCCGGTGCGTACTGCGCAGACGGAGACAACCGGCTTCTTGGATTTGAGCAAGGTGTTTTTCAAGCCAAGGAGGCAGAAATCGGCTCCGGCGGCGAGCACTTGTGAGGCTTTGTGCATCACGTACTCGTGGGTTACGTCACTATAAGAGAAGAATACCTGGTCGATACGTTCGTCGCGGATCAGTTGAGAAAGCTCTTCCTCGGGGCGAATAGGGATGCCTTTGGGGTAACCCTCGCCAGCCAACTCAGGCGGGTATGTTCGGCCTTCAATGTTGGGGATCTGGGTAGCTGTGAAGGCGACCACCTCGTAATCCGGGTTGCTGCGCAGGTAGGTATTGAAATTATGGAAGTCCCGCCCGGCAGCCCCCATGATCAGAACGCGCTTCTTTGTCATATTATTTCCTTTTCGTTGGGACAATCACTGATGGGGAGGACAACATTAGAATGGTATGCACCTCGCAAGCGACATCCTAGTGACAATTGTCCTCTCTAGAGGCACAATTTCAAGAAGTGGAATTCGGTCAGTGTAGCGATGAGAACTGGACTTTAAAGGGGCGAATAATCAGGCGATTACGTTTTTTTTGGGAATACCGGCTGAGAGCGCCTTAATAGTTGGTTGACATCGTCTCGCTGAATCTAATTTGAGGGCAAACCATGATTGAACGGGCGGGTTTAGTCGAGTCTCGGATGCGGAAGGTGAGAGCAAGGAACCAAACCCGCCCCTACAATAGAACAATCAAGGCGTGAATACATCTTCCGGTGCTCCATGTTATCGTGAGCAAGAGTCATATTTTGAGATAACTCTACCCCTATTAGGAAACAGCATTTGACTGATAAGCCTCCAGCGTCAGGCATTTAGCCCCGCCGCCGGATTTGGCGAATTCGCTTAGATCCAGGGAAAGGACCTTGAAGCCGGCTTTTTCCAGTTCCTTGTGGAATTTGGGCGCTTTGTGTGTGCTGACGATGACATCATCGCCCAACGCCATGGAGTTGCAGGCCAGCTCCAGCCCTTCATCCTGGTCGATGGCGATCAAGTCCACGCCGAGGTCTTCGATGCGCTGCCGGCTGTCCTCGTCCATGCCACCGGGCACATAGGCCAGCAGGTCCTTGCGGAGGGGGCACACGATGGTATCTACGTGGAAATGAGGGGACAACACTCGAAGAGGGATGACCTCGACGTCCAGTGTTTTTGAAAGGAAATCCAGCGCCTCTCGGTCGCTGCGCACACCATAACCGGCCAGCACACGCCCATCCCAGGCAATGGCTTCGCCATTTCCTTCGAAGAACAGACTGTCGGGAACCTGGTGGATAGTGTAGCCGCGTTGCTCAAAGCGCTCGATCATGGGAAGCACTTCGCCGGAGCGCTCAGGGTAGCGGAAGCGGCCGGCGATGGCATGCTTGCCGTAGAGAAAAATTGAATCTCCCGTAAATACCTGATCCGGCCAACCATTGACTGATTCGAAAACTTCGACTTTCACGCCCAGCCTTCTATAGTTTTCCAGCAGGACGGTCCACTGGGCTTCAGCCTTCTCGGGTTCAACCTGGTTGTTCTTGTTCATCCAGTGATTGATTGTGTAATCGATGCGAAAATGGGTTGGCTTAGTTAGGAAAAAATGCCGGGTGCCGGCGAAGGGCATAAACAAACTCTCCTATGGCGAACTGGGATTAATTAGAAGCGAAGTCTACATTATATCGGGCGCTTGGATACCTAATAATGACAAACTATTTTTCAGGGTCTGTTTGGCAGATGCTACCAGACGCAGGCGGAAGTTGCGCACTGGCGGGTCGGCTTGCAATACAGGACATTGGTTGTAGAAATCGTTAAACGCCCTGGCCAATTCATAAGCCAGATTAGTGATATGCAAGGTTTTATATTCAGCAGCGGCATGTTGAATAGCATCTGGGAGTTGCGAAATCCGGTCGATTAGTTCGATCTCGCTTGGCGCCAAATCATAACTCGGCTTTAATGACTTGGGCAATTCATGGCCAAAACGGGCAAGGATACTGTTTGCCCGCACATGGGCATATTGAATGTAGGGTGCCGCCTGCCCATTGAAGTCCAGAGCCGTCTCCCAATCGAACGTTGCAATTTTGGTGTTCTCGCGCGCCAGCATCGGATACTTGATGGCGGCCAGACCAACTTGTTTGGCGACTGTTACTCGGATATTCGAGGCTAGATCCGGATTCTTTTCCGTGACGATAGCCGCGCTGCGAGATGTGGCTTCACGAATAAGCTCTTCCAACAATACAACCACGCCTTCACGCGATGAAATGACCACGTTTCCCGGAAGGTTGACCACTTCATAAGGTAAGTGAAGGACCTTCTTCATTTCTTCGTTGTAGCCAGCGAGTTCAAGGGTCTTGAAGACCTGTTTGAAATGGAGAGACTGGCGGACATCAACGACGTAAATAGATTTATCCAGTTCGTAATCCTTGAACTTGGTTAAAGCTAGAGCCAGATCCCACGCACCATAGAGAGATGTGTTGTCCGAGCGAAGCAGGACAAGGACACGGTATGTTTCCTCTGTCAAGCCAAGCAACTCATCGAGTTTGACAATGACTGTGCCAGCCTGGGGGCGTTCGTCTAGGGCGATACCCCTTTCAATCAGTTGCTCGACGAAAACCTTGGCGGGCTTTTCCATTTCATGTTCATAATAGAAGTGGTCGAAGCGAATGCCCATTTGGTTGTAAATCTCAGTGAAGCCGTCCAAGGACCACTGGCGAGTTTTCCAATAAAGCTCATTGATCTCTTCATCCTCTGCATCCCAACGAGCGAATAACCCGCGGATTTCCTCTTCGCCTTTGGGGTCGGCCTCCAGCTCGCGGCTCGCTTCGGCATAAAGGTCGCCCATCCAGCGGGTCACGTCCTGCTTGGGAGGCTGCTCGCCCTTATGGCGTTTGAGATAGTTCCATAGCCATTTGAAGACATCCTTGCCGAAATCGCCAATGTAATTGGC
>DATDOR010000397.1:0-2926 GCA_035293165.1 Anaerolineales bacterium
TTCATCTGTTTTGCCGTTGTCTACTACAAACAATAACTCATAATTTTCGAGAAAGGCTTCGCTCCTTAGCCAGCGTTCTCCCCCTGTGCCATACAGACCTCCGAATTCTTCCGATGTATCCGACTCAATCACAATGAATTCCGGGGTCAGCCCCAGCAAATAGTTTACAGTCCAGCCATTTCTTGCAATGTACTCATGCGTCAAGCCAATCTGGTCAATAACATGGCAGCCGGATAGAAACGCTATCGCCCCAACGTTTCCAGCGACCACACTACAATCAGAGGGTGCATGATCCGCGATCCAATTTCCAACTTCCACATATTGACCGTCCACAATCGTCTGCATTTCTTCTGACCAACGATAAATACTCATATCCATTTGTGTTGCCATCACGCGGTTGAATAGAGGGGCTGTATATAGAAATGGCGTGATCGCAAATGCCAAAAGGCCTAACGAAACAGCGGCATACGTCAGACGGCGTCGAAAATTTTGCTCTTGAAAGACCCGGCTTAAGAGAAATTCCAATGGTTGGCGACCAAGGAGGAAAATTAGAGGAGTCATGGGAAGCGCCAACCGGTGACCTGGCATCCAATCTGACGACCCCAGGTTGATCAATGCAAAACAAATCAAAGCCGCGCCAATATAGAGATCACCCTTTTGAAGTTTTTCACCAGTCCCAACCGCGTACAGCGCCAATAAAATGAACGGGAATAACTGCAGTGCATAGGGAAGTAAATATACGCCAACTTGCCGGGCAATATTGGATAAACCAGATTGCGCCTTAACGTAAAAAGTGTTTGGCAGGAGGTAGCCAAAATACGTCCAACGCCAAACGAAGTAAATCAGACAAAGAAAACCAATAAGGAAAACCCATCTCAAGTAGGAGGATACCTGTTTTCGCGAAACACCTTGTCTCACCCACGTGAAGAGTCGCAATCCAGTCAATACAATAAACAGGATAGCTCCCTCAGGGCGTGTCATCCCTAATAGCATAAACCAAAAAACAGACCAGAATCTTTGAGGTTTGCTCGTGTCTATTTCATCTTCGATCAAATACTGGCGCAGGGCAATCAGCATGATGAAAATGAAGAGTGCGGTTTCCAGGCCACTGACCGCCCAAAGGGCAAAAGCTGGACTCGCGGCCAGGAGTAAGGCGGGCATTACCCCGATCCCATCAGGATTCAGATGACGTACAATCTGGTACATCATCACCACACTCCCCAGACTGAGAAGAATGCCCAATATCTTCGCGATTAAGACAACATCAAAACCGACTTTGATGAAAGTGGACAGGATGACAACCCAAAGAAAGTTTGTGTATCCTTCAACCGGATCACCCCCTGGATACCAGACCAGACCATGCCCTTGGGCAAAATTATTTGAAAAATTGTACGAAATGTAGGCATCATCCACCGTTAAGGGAAATAGCAACCATTCCATAACGAGTAAGATGAGAATGCCAATGGCTAACAAGGCCGATGACCAACTTGCCGCATTCGTTGCGCTAGGGGGTGAGATTGCCTTTTTGATTGAGGATGTCCTGGACTGTTCCATGTGGGTTATGGTTCTTTCTAATCAAAACGATGTTCTCGGTTCCAATTATTTGGTCAAGCCGAACGCGTTTGCGATTTCTTCATTGTTCAGGAATGCTTGATAAAGCCCCTCAGCGATGATTTCATTCCCCTTCCCATTGGGATGTCGATCCCACTCAGCGACAATTAGGACATCCATGTTTTTGCCATCATAAATATGAGAAAGGTCAAAGGTATTAAACCCTGCGTTTCCCGCTTCCTGAACGAGGGTGGTCCTCATCTCCTCCGTGTTTTTTTCTACGAAGAGGGGCAAATAAATCCAAATGGGTGTAAATTCCTTTTCTTGCGAATACGCAACCACGCGTTCATAGACCCAAGACACCATTTCTGCTCCATAAGGAGTGAGTAATTTCGTAACTTCATCTTCAGACATTCCTGGTTGAACCCCTGCCTGGGCGGCAATCTCGTTAATGGTATCATAAGGAATTTCTACTCCCTCGCTATACCGGTTTGCCAAATAGCGTATCAGACTACTCTCTTCCAGGTCGTGACCGACCCAAATAATCGCATTGGGTTTAAAGGGGAGAACATCCTGTTCTAATTGGTAAAGTTCTTGTAGGGCAGTATAACCTGCGACTCCAAAGTTTAAGATTTCATATTTATCGTAAATTGCCCCGTTAAAATCGTGATTCAATCTATCTTCCAAAACGGCTTCGAATACCTCGTTATTTGCAACACCTGACCCCATTACGAAAGAAGGGCCGATCATCGCGATACGATAAGTTCCGAGTGCCGCTACCATGTCATATTCCTTATCGCGCATCCCCCATTGATTTGTGCTAAATTGAGCGCCATGGAAAACCAGGCTGACGGAAGGATTTAGCTCAAAGAAACGGATCGGATCATCACTGAAATCGGCTGCCTCGGTATCTTGTAATAAAGGCCAATCGGATGGCCGTTTTGAGTAGATGTCCCAAAGTTCAGCGTTGAACCGGTTGACACCCATCAAATCTTCATAATAGCCACGTTGAAGAAGTTTAGCATCCGCATCATTCAAACGAGATGTGGCGAGGTCAGCGAGAATTTTCTGTGGCGTTCCGCCGATACGATTTTGAATTTTGGGGCTTCCGAGCAGAAATAAGACGAGTATCAGCGTGCCGTTCACAGCCAACGTGCGCCCAAAGTTTTGGGGCTTTTTACTGGGTTGTCCAGCTGTGCCTGAAATTGCATCTTTGTAAATCCAATTGATACCAATAAACACAACAGAAGCAATTAGAAAAGCCAAAATCAAAGTGAGAATTCCTTGCACATTTGCTGCAATGGACCAAAGAGAAATCCAGATTTCTATCGAAGGACTGGTCCATAATGTCCAAAGGAAGAAGAGGAGAGAAATG
>DATDOR010000398.1:0-3719 GCA_035293165.1 Anaerolineales bacterium
GTCCTCTTCACCGCCAACCCGCTCACCGGTCACCGCGCCGAAACCGCCATTGACGCCACTCTCGGCCTGGGAGAAGCCCTGGTGAGTGGAATGGTCGAACCCGATCATTACCTCGTTGCGAACGATGGACGAATTCTTAACAAAACCCTCGGCGCGAAAGCCACCGTCATCACCGGCCGGGCGGGGGGCGGCACCGGCACCGAACAACGTCCGGCCGCGGACATCCAGGCCATCCCCGACGAAGCCATCCTCGCGCTCGCCCAACTCGGCCAGCGCGTCGCCGCCGAATACGACTTTCCGCAGGATATTGAGTGGGCGTGGGTGGACAGCAAACTCTACCTCTTGCAATCCCGCCCCATCACCTCCCTCTATCCCATCCCCGAACGCTCGTTCGACCCGCTTATCGTCTGGTTTTCGTTCGCTGCAGTGCAAGGGACGATGGAGCCTATCACCCCGTTGGGTCAGGACGCCATTCAGCACGTTATAGGGGGTGCAGGGAAGATGTTCGGCCTGACGCTCCAACCCGAGGAAATCCACATCTTCGAGGTTGCAGGGGAGCGCATCTGGGTCAAGATTAGTGACGTGATGCGTAACCCGATTGGCAGCCGAATTTTTCATGGATTTTTAGGGTTCATCGAACCCAGTGCGGGGCAGATCATCCGCTCTCTCGAAGATGACCCGCACCTGGGCGTGGGCAAAGGCAGGCTCAAATTCAGCACCCTTCTGCGACTGGCGCGGTTTACGCTCCCCATCCTGGCGCGCCTGGTGCGGAACATGCTGCGCCCCGAAAACGGGCGCGCCCGTTTCGATAAGGACATTGAAGCTTACCTTACCACTGCACACATCCCCCCGGCTACCGACCGGTTCGAGCGGCTTGCAGGCATTGTCGCCTTCATACGTGACCGTATTGCCAACGCTTTTCCCTTTTTACTACCGCGGTTTATCCCCCTTTTCGGTCCCAGTATGGCGGGCCTGAACATGCTGACCCATCTCTCTGGCAACCCATCGCTGGCGCTGGAAGTGACGCGCGGCCTGCCCCGCAACGTGACGACGGAGATGGATTTAGCCTTATGGGATACAGCGAAGACGATCCAGGCGGACGCGGCGGTGAGAGATTTTTTCCATGAAACGTCTGCCTCTGAACTCGCCCGCCAATACCTGAGCGGTACTCTGCCAGAGACCGCGCAGACTGCCATCACGCATTTTCTGGAACGATACGGAATGCGCGGCGTAGGCGAAATTGACTTTGGCCAGCCGCGCTGGCGCGAGAATCCCACACCGGTGATGCACACCCTGCAAAGTTACCTGCAAATCGCCCCGGATTCCGCTCCTGATGTGTTGTTTGCCAGGGGAGAAAAAGCCGCACAGGCCGCCGTGGAGAAAATCGCCGCCCAGATGCGCCAACAGCCTGGGGGTTGGCTCAAAGAAAAAATGGTGCGCGCCTTTGCCCGGAGAATCCGTGTGTTGATGGGGGCGCGCGAAAGCCCTAAATTTTTCGCCATCCGCACGATGGGCATCGCAAGAAAAGCCCTGCTCGAAGTGGGACGAGCGTTCGCGGACGCCGGGACGATTGGACAGGCGGACGATCTGGTGTTTTTGCATTTGGACGAACTGGAAGTTTTAGCGAAATCTGGGCAAAGGTACACAGAAAACATAGAAGGAACAGATGCCACAGAAAAAGATATAAAAAAATCTGTGTCCTCTGTGCCATCTGTGTACCATAATGATTGGAAAGCCCTGATTGCCGAACGCCGTGCCGTGTACGAGCGTGAACAACGCCGCAAGCAAATCCCGCGCATCCTGGTCTCGGACGGTCGCGCCTTTTACGAAGGGGTTGGCGCGCAAACCGACTCTGGGGACGTGATCACCGGAAGCCCTGTCTCCCCCGGTGTGGTCGAAGGGATTGTCCACGTCGTGTTCGACCCGCGCACGACCCAAATCGCCCCCGGCGAAATCCTGGTCTGCCCCGGCACCGATCCGGCCTGGACGCCGCTGTTCCTGTCTGCGGGCGGTCTCGTCATGGAAGTCGGCGGGATGATGACGCACGGATCGGTGGTCGCGCGGGAGTACGGCATCCCCGCGGTGGTTGGCGTCCACGAAGCCACCTCTCGATTGCAAACCGGCCAGCGCATCCGGGTGGATGGCTCAACGGGGCAGATTATGGTATTAAGTGATTAGGATGCCCGAATTTTGAAGGTGGTGGGGGATGTACAACCCCCACCACCTTCAAAATTCGGAATATTTCCCAACCCAAAAAGGAGAATCTTATGTCAGACAAAAAAGTCCGAACCGACCAATATGAAGGCATGATCGCCGAAACCATTACCCTCCCTGGCGCAAACGGGGAGGTGATCAACGCGTATTACGCCCGCCCGATGGGACCAGGGCCGTACCCCGGCATGGTTGTCGTCCACCATATGCCCGGATGGGATGAGTGGTATCGGGAATGCACCCGCAAGTTCGCCCATCACGGCTATCTGGCGATATCGCCCAATCTGTACTTCCGCGCGGGACACGGCACCCCGGAAGATGTCGCCGCCAAAGTGCGTGGCGCGGGCGGCATCCCCGACGAACAGGCTGTGGGTGACATGGCCGGTGCGATGCGGTACCTCCGTTCATTGCCCAACCTGAACGGGAAAGTGGGCATTTTTGGGACGTGTTCCGGCGGGCGGCATGGGTATCTCGCGGCGTGCCGCGTCCCCGGTTTCGATGCAGTGGTAGATTGTTGGGGCGGGCGCGTGGTGATGGACCAAGATTCGCTCAATGATAATTTCCCCGTCGCCCCGATTGACTACACCCAAGACCTGTCTTGCCCTATCCTCGGTATTTTCGGGGATGACGACAAGAATCCCACCCCCGAACAGGTGGACATCCACGAAGCTGAACTCAAAAAACACGGCAAAACCTATGAATTCCACCGGTACCCTGGCGCGGGGCATGGCTTCTTCTACTATCACGTCCCGGCCTACCGCCAACAGCAAGCGGTGGACGGGTGGAACAAGATTTGGGCGTTTTTGGAGAAACACCTCAGTTAACAAGGAAAATCCCCAAAAAAAGGTGTGTGAAGGGGTGTACACCCCTTCACACACCTTTTTTTGGGGGAATCTCTGCTCCAGGTGATACCAAATATTCATGGATATAAAATTATGTGTACGATGATTGTCGAAAAAATCAACATTGACGGGAGTGGAAAAGGCCAAACCGGGTGGTTCGACCTCACCGAGGCCAATATTTCCTACGATCACCCGTTCAACGCCCCTTACGAACACGCTTTGAACATTGATTTCGTCAACGAAGCCCAGGGGCCGGGGGCACGCGTCGCAGTCGAACTCAGCGCTGAAGCGGCTCGGTCTCTTGTGGATACAATCCTCGCTGTCCTGGAGCGTGCCGAAGCAGGTGGTCATATTGAGTGATCCATACCCTATGGGGGAGCCTTTTTTCTTAGAGACCGTCTGAAAAGTCCCCAAAGACCCGAAAGGTTTCCAAAAGATACCTATTGAATGTGATTTTTCGGGCTTTTCAGACGCCTTATCCATCCAAAACCCGATGAAAACCTTTCGGGTCTGGGCAAGGATGATACTTTTCAGACAGCTCCTTATGGAATCCTGTATTCGTCAACGAAAGTGTGAACAACGAGATTCCCGAAAAAAAGGTGTGTTTGGGGGTGTACACCCCCAAACACACCTTTTTTTCGGGTGTTCATACTACTGTTGACCAAA
>DATDOR010000399.1:0-3812 GCA_035293165.1 Anaerolineales bacterium
GGTGGAACCGAAACGACTGGCATAGGTTACAAGAACTTTCTGAATCATAATCCTCTCTCCTGATAACTATTCTTTGGATTTCAAATTCCCATAGAACAATCCGCACGCGATCAAGCCAAGCGCTGTCAGCGTGACCCATAATGGGACTTCACCGCCCGCACCCTCCACGCCCGCGTTTGCCGCCCACAACGATCCAGCGGTCAATACGAGTGTGTAGAGCGGTCCCTTGACCGTCGAAATCCCCGCCAGGACAAATCCCCAGGGTTTGCGTCCCAGAATCCAGATCGCGCCCAGGGCGAGGAAGGGGACCAGCAGGGTCAGGTCGAGCGCGAACACAACGCTGGTGGGATGCCCTGTTCTTTCCACAATGGCGGGAACCTCTCCAGTGAAGATGAAGCCCAGGGATTGCGAAACATAAATGACCGTAAGCCCGACCGCCACAAACGACATGTATGCCGCAATCCATTTCACCGGCGTTCGAGCGCGGACCTGTTGGCTGATCCCGTTTACATCGAGATCGATCAACCCGAGGATCAGCGCGAAGATCGAAAGCCCCAACAGGACAACGTAAAGCAGGAAGAACCAGTTGAACGCCGCGCCGAACAGGTAGAAGGCGTAGTTGTAGAGCATGTAATCCAGCGCGCCCATCCAGACCAGTTGCGCCTTGAGCGAACCGCGCCTGGCAAAGATCATCGCCGCGACGAGGATCGGCACGGCAACGAAAAGCGTGATGATGTCATTGCCCTTCCAGGCGGAAGTGACGAAGAGATTGTCGCGGTATAGGTCCTTCAAGAGTAACCCACCTGCGGAGGCGAGTGCCGCGAGCATAGCAATCAGCAGCGAGAGTGTGTATGCAGGTTTAGGTTGAGGCATTCAAATTCCTTTTAGGCCATAAGGGATTACCCGGGGCAGGGTTCTGTGCAGGAAGTGTCCGTTCAGCCATCCCAATTCCTTTATCATCTGAATCGCCCCACCCAGCACATGGGGGGTTGCCCTTAAAGTGAGCGCGAGGACGCGAGATGGGAAAAAATCATTCTTTTTCATACCGGGAGCAAATTTTAGATGGCCCTCTCACAAACGTCAGGGACAAATGTCCCCCATTCAGCGGGATTTTGTCATGGATTTTCATCCGTCAAGGGCTGAATCATCTTGCTCCAACCACCTGTAGGCGTGAGCTACCCCTGCCTGGGAAGGTGGGGCATGGTAGGGTGAATTTGTGCAGGAAAGTGATTATAATGGCAGGCTTTTGCCTGCAGATGGGGATACCCCGAAACACTGAATGGGGCAAGTGGGCTGATTGAAATGATTGTAGTCCCGACTATCGCACACAGGTCGAACTACCTCGAAGCAAAATCGAACCCACAGCCTTGCTTCTGGACCTTTGTCTTCATACACCCCCTCCATATACAGCCCTTATAACGAAAATCGCCCTGGATATGGGGGCGATTTCGGGTTATTGCGTATAGTCGAAGCGGTCCCGACGGGAGTCGAACCCGCGATCTCGGCCTTGACAGGGCCGCATGTTAGACCACTACACCACGGGACCTTTGCGGGCGATAGTGTACTACGGTTAGATTTGAGCGTCAAGATTCATTCAATTCCATCCATCGTTATTTCGACCTTTCAGCCAGCCAGTTACTAATGGTCGGCCAGAGTTTTTTCTTTGCGCTGCTGCTGATGACGATCCCCACGTGCCCAGCGGCAATTTCCTCGATACGTTTGTCGGTGCTGCCGACAACATCCAGGATTGAACGGGATTGCTGGTTAGGAACAATATGGTCGTAGGTAGCGATGACGACGAGGAGCGGGCAAGCGATGTTTTTCATTTCAACTTTCTGTCCTTCGTGGACAAACTCACTGCGAACGAGCTTGTTTTCACGAATGTAATCTTTGGCCCATTGGCGGAAGGCTTCACCCGCAAAGGGGACGCCATCATGTACCCATTTGTGCATCGCCTGCCAGCTTTCGACCGGGGCATCTTTCTCGACACGATCCAGCAGAGAGACATATGAACCAAGATAATTGTCTACCGGTTTGAGCATTTTTGAGCCGGTTTCGATCAGTTCGACCGGGATGTTGCCCAACGTGTTCACCATCCGGTCCACATCTAAATATTTTTCATCTAACCAGACGGTGAAGCCGTTTGCTTTTTTATCCGCAAAGTCAAGGGGTGGAGTGAGAAGGATCAGGTTTCGGATGGGGGCGTCGGGGAATGCAGCGGCATAAAAGGTTGTAATGGCTGCGCCAATGCAATATCCAAGCAATGTGAGTTCTTTTGATCCCGAAACCCGCAATACTTTACGGATAGCCCGGTGAAGGTAAATGGTAGCGTAATCGTTGAAGGTCGTGTTTTTGTCCTCCGGGCCGGGGGTGCCCCAATCCAGCAAATATACATCAAATCCTTGTTCCAATAAATGGCGCATCAGACTGCGCTCAGGTTGGAGGTCAAATATGTATGGTTTGTTGATGAGGGCGTAGACGAGGAGGATCGGGATGGGGTGGCGCTCGCCTTGAGGCTTTACGGGTTGGTAGCGGTAGAGTTGGGTCTTGTTGAGCGTCCAGATCAGGTCTTTGGGGGTTTGACCTGTGGGGACGTCCATCGCGTTGGTGAGCGCACGTGCCCCTTTCAAATAGGTTTCGTATGCTTGTTGGAAGGCTTTCTGCAGTTCTTCTGGGGTGGCGTCGAGATCAAATCCTGGTAAATTATTCATGGCTCTGTACTGCATCCAATAGTTCGTCCAATTTGGTCTCCATGTCATCCAGGCGCATTTCAATGTGGGTAAGTCGCTCTGCCAGTTGAATGACCTCTGCACGTGAGGGCATGTGCATTTGTTGCAGGTACTTTTCCATTGCGGCCTCGACCTGTTTTTGCAGAGGGGCAGAGACTTCCAGGTAATTGTTCAGATATTGGCCCATTGCTTTGGCAAATTCTTCGGTTGCCACGACTTCACTCATCATTTTGGACCAGGACTCCATCATCGGGCCTTGAAATTGCTTCCATGGGGCGAAAGGATCGAATTTCGTTTCATCGGGCATAGGGTCATCTCCAGCAATCAGCAGTGTGTGCAGTTTATTTTAACACGGACGACCCTCAGATTATGTCATTGCGAGGGGCGGTTTTTGCCCCGAAGCAATCGCAGATTGCCGCAATCCTCCCTCATCGAACAGGGGGTTGCTTTCTTGTCAAAGCCCTCCTCGCAATGCCGTCCACACATCCGTATGCACTTTCCCTAAATTGCTGAACGACTTGCCAGCCATCGATCCAGATTCGGCCAGAATTCTGTTTCCGCCTCCCGACCGACAATGGCTCCGACATGCCCTCCTTTAAGCTGGAGCAGGGTTTTGTCCGGGCTGGAAACCAGTTCATTGAGCACCGACGCCGACTCGCAGGGTGCGATATGATCCCGCTCGGCAACGACGTTGAACAGGGGCGCGGTAATCTGCCTGAGATCCGCCACTCGCCCATTGATCACCATTCGGTTTTGCATGAGCAAATTGTCCTGGTAGCAATCCGTGACAAATTTCCGGTACGTTTCTCCGGCAACGGACACATTGTCTTCCACCCATAAATTGAGCGCACGAAAATCTTCCAGCCGTTCAGGATCGTCGAGCCGTTCCCACAGACTCCAGGCATTGTTGAGAGCGCTGGTGGGGCTGAGCATTTTGAAACTGGTTTGCAGCAATTGTGCGGGCATGTTGCCATAAGTGTCAACCAACAAATCCACCGGAAAAGCTCCTTTGCGCGTCCACAGACTGAGCAACCCTTCATCATGGAAGTTGATGGGGGTGGTCAGGGTGATCAGGTTTCGGAC
>DATDOR010000400.1:0-3313 GCA_035293165.1 Anaerolineales bacterium
AGTGTGGATTTGCAGGCCGGAGATGTGCTAAGCATTCGGACGCCGGGCGGAGGAGGCTGGGGAAAGGATGAAGGGGGTGCGTAGGTTTGTTTTATTTGGGTGATTTTTGTGCTATGATGGGGTTATAAGGCGACACGCTCACCTCCTCCCAATTTCCTGGCTTTGAACTCTCCCTGACTGAACTCTTTGCGCCCGACCAATAGGCAAATCAGCAAATCTCAAATCAGCAAATCAGAAATCGCGCTTTACATTTCACGGAGTCTCCCATGTGCGGACGTTTCACCATCACTGCTACCCCCGATCAACTTCAAGAAGCCTTTCCTGGCGTTGCAGTTCCAGCGCAGATGACCCCACGTTACAACGTGGCTCCTTCTCAACCAATTGCCGTAGTGCCGAATGATGGACGCAACGCGGTGGACTTTTTTGTTTGGGGATTGATTCCCTCATGGTCGAAAGACCCCGCCATCGGTAACCGGATGATCAACGCCCGCGCGGAAACACTCTCGGAAAAACCCTCCTTCCGCACCGCGTACAAACGCCGCCGCTGCCTGATCCTGGCGGATGGGTTTTATGAATGGAAGCAGATTCCCGGCAAAAAAGGGAAAGTCCCCCATTACATCACGCTCAAAGACCGCCAGCCCTTTGGGATGGCCGGGTTGTGGGAACAGTGGTTTTCCCCAGATGGCTCGGAAATCAAATCGGCGACGATCGTCACGACGGAACCGAACGAGTTGATGGCGCAATTGCATAACCGGATGCCGGTCATTTTATCCCCCAATGATTACGCCCGCTGGATTGATCCCGGCGAACGCGGCGCGGCGGACTTGCAGGATTTGCTTGTACCGTTTCCGGCGGAGGAGATGGGGTTTTACCCCGTTTCGACGATGGTCAACAGCCCGGCCAATGACGTGCCCGCGTGCATTGTCCCCTTGTAGAACAAGTTTGCAACTTGTCCGCGTGAAAAGGAGATTTATATGCCCCGCCAAAAACAAACCAAAGGAAAATGTTCGTTTTGCGGCAAGGAGTTTGCCAAATCGGGGATGACCCGCCACCTTAAAACTTGCACCGCCCGCCAGAAAGTTATTGCGAACGAAAAAGGCAAGCAAGAGATTCTCTTTCACGTTCAAGTTCAGGGCCAATGGCGGCCCGAATACTGGATGCACCTGGAAATGCCCGGTTCCATCACGTTGGAAAAATTCGACCAGTTTTTGCGCGACACATGGCTAGAGTGTTGCGGGCATTTGAGTATGTTCGAAATCAATGGCACGCGTTACGAAGTTTCCGTTGACCCCACCTGGGATTACTGGGGCGAAGTACCTAAGACAATGAAGCATAAGCTGGCAAAGGTTTTCTATCCGGGACTCAAAGCGGATTACGAGTATGACTTCGGATCTACCACCCCGCTGGGCGTGAACGTCATCGCCCAGCGCGAAGGCGTGCCGGACAAGAAAAACACCATCCACATCCTTTCGCGCAACGAACCGCCGGACATCCCCTGTGAAAACTGTGGGCAACGACAGGCCACCCGGGTTTATGTCTGGGAAGAATACACAGCCATGTGTGATGAGTGTGGAGATGAGTCTGGTTATGATGAGGAGGGCCGGCTGCCCGTTGTGAATTCTCCCCGCGTGGGAGAGTGTGCCTATACAGGGGATGCCTTTGACAACTGAGCAGGCTGTTTCCACCTTCGACCAACTCCTCGCCGCCCTGCAGCACCCGAACCCCAACGTCCGGGCCGGGGCGGCGATTGTGCTTGGGAAGACGAAAAGCGCTCGCGCCGTTGAACCCTTGACAGACTTGCTGGAAGACCCTGTCTACCTGGTGTACACAGGCGCGGCCAAAGCGTTGGGGATGATAGGGAGCCTGGCTGTTGGGTCGTTACTGGCGGTGATTCAAGAGCCGCCCTCCCTCGATTCCGCTTCCCGGGCATATGAAGCCCTGCGCGCTGTGCGCGACTCACAAGCTACAGGATTATTAATGGCAGCCGCCAGTTATGACGAACCCTTGATTCGTTGGGGGGCGATTGAAGCGTTAGGCAACATGCACACCGAACAGGCGCTCCCTGCTTTGATAGACGCCGCTCGCCACCCGGATGAAAAGACACGCCAACATGCGGTCTCTGCGTTGGGGAATATCGCCCACCCGGATGGGATACAAGCGATAGCCGCTTTGTTGAACGAAACCGACTGGCAAATGCGCGTAACCGCTGTCGAGGCGTTGGAACGGATTGGAAGTGAGCGAGTGGTGTTGCCCTTATTGGCGGCGATGCGCGACCCAACCATGCAGGTGCGGGAGGCCGCGGCCCAGGCGCTCCAAAGCCTACGGGACCCACAGGCGGCGGAAATCCTGCTCGCCGCTTTCAACAGGGCGGATGCATGGACCCGTCAGTATCTGGCCCGGGCGTTAGGAGAAATCGGTGAGCCGCGCGCAGCCCCCATCCTTGAATCGCTTGCGCTCGACGATGACGATGTGCAGGTACGCCTGAGCGCGGCGCAATCCCTGGCGAAGATGAACCACCCCCGCGGGGAAGCGGTGATTCTCCGCACGTTGAACGCCCCCAACGCGCAAACCCGCACCCTTGCCGCCATTGCACTTGGGAATACCGGCAGTCCGCAGGCGGTAACTCCCCTATTGGAATTTAACAGTGCCCAAAGGCAAAATGGGCCAGAGTTTTTGAAAGCAATCGTTTCCTCGCTGCGTTGTATTGGAGAGCCTGCTGTGCCGGCCTTGATCGAGGCGTTGGGTAGTCCCGAACACGAAAAGATAGAAACCGCGTTTAAAGCCTTGCGCCAGCTTGGACAAGCCGCAGTTCCGGCCTTGTTGGAAGCTATGCCAACCGCGGAGTCTCCGCGCGTTTGCCAGCAATTGATCCGGCTGCTGGGAATGGCGGGAGATGCCCGCGCGGTTGAACCTCTCGCGGAGGTGCTGCGAGGCGGGGCTATGTCGGGCTTCTCTCTGCGCGTGTTATTTGATCCGACGGTGGATGAACGCAAACTTGCTGCCGATGCCCTGGCAAATATTGGCACTCCGGCATGTGCAGTACCTTTGCTCTCTGCTGCACGGTATGACCTGGATCGGGAGGTGCGCGAACGGGCGGCGCGGGCGTTGGCGGCAATTGGCGATGCGGAGAGTATTTTGCAGCTTGCCCAGCCCCAAGTGTTTGGAGAAGTGAGCCGTTCATTCGTTAGTGTGTTGGTTTTGCTTGTGACGGGGTTTGTCACTGGCGCGCTTGCCGCGTTAGTGGGGAGTGGCCGGGCAGGATTGCTGGCCGGTATGGTGGCAGGGGCATTGGTTGGGGTGGTGGATGGGTTGA
>DATDOR010000401.1:0-8911 GCA_035293165.1 Anaerolineales bacterium
CAAATAAACAAGCTGCCCCGTCACACCCTGGTTTCTTAAGGTCAGAACCACTGCGACAATCCCTGCAATCAATTGGACGACGAGTAAGACTGCCGGAAGGAGGAAATACACGCCTTTGCTGGCATTCAGATCGAGTGCGGCGGGATCTAGTGTGAACAGGCGACCGGCGTACCATCCCAAGACCAAAGCTACAATCCCAAACCCAATGAGCACCGTAATTTTAGCGCCCATTCCCTGCTGGCTAACGGGAACACGTTCACCCTTGTTGCCTCGGCGGTAAAGCAAAAAACTTAAGAAGGTAGCAATGATGATGAAGTTGATCACTGCGTTTTTTGCTGCCATCAACCCCAGGAACTTAAGCGTGGGATGGAACTGCCCTCCCATCAGAATCTGCTCTTCTGGAGAGAGCGGCAGGTTGTGGGGCGTCAGCCAGATGGCAAAGCAGATGATGAGGACAACATCCAGCCACTTGATATATTTTAGATAACGCTGGGAGCCAGGGATTCGGCTCATCCCGCTCCACAGGTAAAAATTTGCCCCAATAAAAAGCGCACCAATCAGGATAGCCTGGATGATAAACGTCCACGAGAAGGTGCCCCCCATCATGTTATTCCCCATAACCGCGCTGTAGGAGTACACTTCGCGGCCCATGTAGTACCCGGCGAAAGGCATCGGTATTAGCGCGGCCACTCCGATGAAGTTTCCGATATAACCCATCCAATCATAATAGGCTCGTGCTTCTTTGGTCTTGGCATTGAGAAAACGGATGGCCGCGTACGCGCCGACGATGAAGCCGCCAAAGGCTACGTTCCCAATGAAGCGGTGGACGTTGAGCGGCGTCCAGAGCGGGTTGTTGATGGCCTGCCAAAGCGTCCCCGTCCACTCCAGGTTGAGCACGTTAAGACCCTGCCGAACCACCTCTCCGGTTTCCTCACTGACTTCGGCCAACGGTGGACTCATCATATATGATACCCATGAATTGCCGATAAGCATAATGGCCACACCGAAGATGTTGAGCAGCAACCCAGCCCAAAGATGCAATTTTTTTCTTTCGCCTTTTAGTCGTTCCCAGGAGTACAGGTAAAAATATAATGTGAACGCCTCTGCGAAAAATAGCAACCCATACCAGGCATAGGTCGGACTAAAGATGTCAGACAGGTGAGACATAAAGGTGGGATATAACGCGAAGAGACTGAAAGCCAACAGACCTCCAAACGAGGCTGTCGTCGAAAATGCAGCGGCCAGTAATTTCGTGAAGTCATGAGCGAGTTTATCGTAGCGTTTTTCACCCGTTCGATAGCCAACATATTCAGTGATCAGCGCGAAGATAGGCACACCTAACACAAAAGCAGCAAATAGCAGGTGCAATTGAGCGACTACCCAGATGACCAGACGCGAGTCAACGCTGAAATATTGGCGGTAATCCGGTGGGTCGCCACTCTGAGCGAGAGCCGGGGGTGCCAGGGCCATCCAGGCAATGATCAATAGCCCAATTGCCAGATATGCTCGTAAATTTCGGAATTTGTTCATTATGGGAAATCCACCTCCACCGTGGCCTCGCCGCCTGCCTCAGCGGTAACAGTGGTTGTCTGCGTACCCAATTCCGCATGCCAGACCTCGATTTCATACGTACCGGCGGGAACGTCAGTGAGCGTGAAAGATCCATCCGCGCCGGTGACGACCGCGTAAGGGTTGTCCACTACCACGATCGTTGCATTCATCCACTTGTGAACGTCGCAGCCCACCGGGATGATCTCTGGGATGGTAAAGGGGGCGCTGGAAATTTCAAGTTGGGTCGCCGGCTGGGCTACGTTAAGGGGCGCATTGTCGAAGGGAGTCGTGTGGATGTTGTGTAAGATACCGTCACTGTTGAGCACGGTGAGAGATTCCCCAACCGGGACGACAATCGCGGAGGGAAGATACGCGCACCCCGCCTGGTCAATCACGAAATCGCTCCCCAGGCTGTCCAACGGTTTGCCGGAGGCAATGTCGGTGATACGAACAACGGCGTTCACCAGGCCACCTGAATCGTCGGTTTGGACTTTGACAATTTCGATATTCTCGCCGCACACTTCCAGATCTTTGTCCACAGCAATTGTTTCGGACGCTACGGGCGCGCCGGAGTAGGTGATCCTGCCACTAATCGTTCCTCCATCTGTCACCGAACCGCCCTGGTATCCCTCCGCGGCAGGCGGCTCGGTTTCTTCCACGGAGGGAGGTTGAGTCGCTGCCGGGAGGGAGGTCGGTTGTTGTGTTGCACCTCCACCACAGGCGATGAGTAGAAGGCTGAGAATTGGAATGAGTAAGGCGGAAATTGGTTTACGTTTCATATTCTTCTCCTTGAGTGACACTCATATTATACACAGGTTTATTTTTCTTTTTCGTCGCTCACTGTCACGGCACGCCCTTGTCGGCGTGCTGCCCAGACGACCCATCCTTCCAACAATGCCGTAACCACCACGGCAGCCGGAATCCATGCATACGCAGTTGTGGGAACTGGCCGCTCCAGATAAATCAGGAACCACGAGGAGATAGCTCCTGTCATCTCCTGTTCACCGGACCAACCGTCCCAGGCGACGAAGGCGATGGGGATGAACCGGCCCAAATCGAACTGGATGTCTTCTCTATCGCTTGTTTTCAGGTTGCGCCGGAGGATCAAGGTATATTCCCCATCGGTAAAGGAAGCCGAACCCAGCACGTTTTGTGCAGCCTGAGCGACGTCTGTTCCGGCGCCGCGAGCAGTGCGGTCCTCGACAGCATCCGAGGCTGCGTTCCACAGCCAAAGGTTGACCGGCCTGGCAGCGTCGCCGAGAATAAAGTATGGCCGCTCATCGCTCTCCAGTAATTCTGCCGGGAATTGGACAGCAAACCCATCGGCAGGGGTTTCCCCCTCGCCGGTACCGTGAAAGCGATCGTGCCACTTCAAGAGCAGCCCGATCTGGTTGTCGTTGTACAACGCCCGCACCCAAACCCCTTTGACAGAAGGCGTATAATTGCGTGGCTCCCGCATGATCTGCCCGACGAGCGGGTAATAGTACCCGGTCGTTTCCTGCCAGGCCTCAGCGTTGGGATCGTCGGGAATAGGGTTCTCAATCCGGGTGGCGATGATGGCTGGCTCCAGTTTAGGTGGGGCGTCAGGCCCGAGGGAGTCCACGTAATTGGCCAGGTGCCAGATGTCCTCGTCGGAAAGCACATCTGCATAAGAAGGCATGGGGCTGCCTGTCAGGCCGGTTTTGAGACGCATGTAAATATTGTCCACCACCCCTCCGCCTCGGAACAACCAGGGCATCGTTAAGTCGGCAGGTACGATCACATCCCCATAAGCGTCCTCGGTTAACTCGTCCGCACTGGGGCCATCGCCGCGCCCCATTTCGCCATGGCACTTTACACATTCGGCCTCCACACCGAGGAAAAGTTCTTGGCCGCGTGTGATGCTCTCGGGGCTAGTTTCGATTTTCGGTCCGGCTTCGGCCATTGCAGGCGTTTCCCGCTCGAAGCGGCCGGAGAAGGTTTTGATGTATGTGGCCACCGCCCGGATTTCTTCAGCTGTCAATACGCCTATCCAGGCGGGCATGGTTGTTCCCGGCATCCCATTGGCAATCACCTGGAAGAGGTCATCATCGGTGGGCAGTTGTCCGGAGGCAGTCGTGCGGATTTTGTACCACCCCCGGCGGAAGTCGCGCGGCCGGGGGTCCATGTTAACCGCCGCCGGACCGTTGCCGTCGCCCTCGACGCCATGACATACCTGGCAGCGCTCCGTGTAAATCGTCTGGCCGGCCTCTAGCTGCTGTGCAGGGGAGTTAACCGCCCTCGTGAGCGGAGCAGCGGGAGTCGTGCTTTTGTTTGTAAAAGCCAGGGCCAGGGTCACAACCGCGATGGCGACAAGAATGAAAAACGATTTACGGGTCATTGTTGAATGGTTATGAATGAGTGGTAACAACTATTCTCCTACAGCGCGAGGCTGCTGGTTGGTGGCATCGTACAGATAGGTAATCACTTGCCAGATTTCGTCAGCGGAGAGTGTACCTTCCCAGGCAGGCATCGCCGAGTTCCAGCCTTTTCCCTCAGGGGGCAGGCCGGGTCCACCTTTGGAGATGCGCCAGAATAGAAAAGATTCCTGCAATTGGGCAATGGTGCCGGGGTCGGTGAAATCCGCCGGGCGGGGTCTGAGGGCATCGGCGAAAAGCCCGCCGCTGTTCAACGCGTCTCCGTGGCAAAAGACACAGTGCCGGCCGTAAATCTCCTTTCCAACGGCCAAGGCCTCTGGGTCGGAGACGCCATTGGCATCCCGAAAGGGGTTCGTCGCCGTTCGCAAGTCTATCAACTGACCGTCAACGGTGATCGAGCCTGGGGGAGCGGGGTGAATCGAGCGCAGTTCAGCTGGGGCGGTCACTTCTGGCTGTATCCGGTTGAAGGCTGCCCATCCGGCCAGTAGGGGAAACGCCACCAGGATCCCCATGCGCAGGATCACGATTGGGCGCCGTTCGCGTTCGAAAATCAGGGTCCGTAAGGGACTTTTGAACTCGTTCCACGTCGCTTCATTGGAGGAAACGTACAGGAGCAAGATGAGCGCGACGATTGGCATGTAAATCGTCCATAACAGGTGAGCCGGGACAGGGGCTGCTGTTCCCGTTAGCATCTCCGAAAGGGCTGGGATTCCGAATTGGAAGAACAGGTAGGCGAATACGAGCAGTAGCGTGAATTGAGTGAACTTATGTGTGAAGGTGGAGGTAAGGCCAGGCACGATCAAATCCTAATGAGCAATGAGGCATTGTTCAAAGAACAATGCACAATGAGCCATAAGGCAATGAACAATTGTTCACCCTTTCCTTGTTGATTATTCATTGCCTTTCAGTTCACTCAAAAACAACACCAACATCTCTAATTGCGCGGCGTTAAGTTTTTGGCCAAAATCCTTTGGCATGATCCCTGCCAGGCAGGGAGAGCTTGTCAAATTTCCGGCCTCGTCTTTTTTGGGACATTCCTCAGCGAGGGCGGCATCGGGGTCGAGGATGGACCGGCGAATTTCGTCTGGAGTCAGGCGGGTACCCACCTGGGAGAGGTTAGGGCCCACCACCCCTGCTGCGCCGATAATCTCGATGGTATGGCAAGCCACACACCCTGCGTTAGTAAGGATCTCCTCGGGAGTGATGCCTTCTACGCCTACACTTCCGCCTTCCGTTCCACCAGCCGCCGCCTCTGCGGAAAGCGTAATGGTGACCTCCCCGCCCAGGCTTTGCAGATAGGCAATCACCGCCGTGACTTTGGCTTCCCCGAGCGTTTGTAGTAAGGTTGGGGGCATGATGCAATCGAAGCCTTCAATCACGTGAGCGCAGGGAGTGACAATGGACTCATGTAGATATTCCTCTGCCGACTTGCCGGGAATACGTTCGCCTGCCGCCGCCCCGATCCCCGCCAGATCGGGGGCGCGGAGCCCCTCCCGTCCCACAGCATGACATGACAGGCAACCAGTCTCCGGACTCTCGAAGACGGTCTGACCCACGGCAGCCAGTTCAGGCCCTGACAGCTCGCCAGTGATTTCAAGCACTTTTGGCGCAGGGGATTCCAGTTGGGGAATCAACGAAGCAAAACCCGTGATCGCGGCGACGACGATGAGGATGAAAGCTGAGACTTTGAGAGTGTTGATCATCGGGGGTATTTGTGCAGATGTTGGCGCTTGTCAGGTGAATTATAGGTATATTCAGTTGGGGATTCTCAATCACTAGAACCGGGTATTGGGGTGGGTTCCATGGCGGCTGGTGGCACCGGCTCACCAGTTTTTTTCTCGCCCAAACCGCCAAGCCAGAAAATAAAGCCAATCAGCGACAGGAATAATAGCACACACACAGAGATCACCCGGGCGGCAAAACCCAGGGTGGGTGAAAAGGCGTCAACAGAGGTGTCTTGCAGAACTTCGTAGATATGCCAGTGTTGGCGGATCGCGTTACGCGCATAGCCCATCAACCCCATCAACCAGGTAAACGTGACGGCCAATAAGATCAAAACGTATTGCGAGCGCACCGGCATTTTCCCCCATTGAATGCTTCCAAGATCAGGCGAGCTCCGAAGCAAGTAAACGTCAATGACAGTTACGGAGATGAGCGCCGTGAGCACCGCCAGGACCTGGTAGACCGAGAAGCCAATACGAATGACGGCTTCGAGGTAATAGCCATATATCCCAAAGAAGATCACCACAAAAGCAGCCGATCCCAGAATGAGCCATTGTGCGATTTTCCCCCTGTTTTTGAATGTCAGCGCTGCACCAACGACGATCATCAATCCATGAAAAGCAGTCAAGCCTACACGCACCAAGCGGGATGGATCATTTAACCCTTCGCGCAGCACGTAGGCCGCTGGCGATCCAGCCATTACCAGACAAATCAGCACCACCACGCCAATGACAATCCGGGCCGAAGAACCATGTTGAGCAAATGGCACTGGATCACCTTTCCCTGCCCTGCGATAGAAGAGAAAGCTGAGGAAAGTGGTCAGGATCATGAGATTAACGGCTGTATTCTTCGCCGACATCACCCCCATTACGCCGAGCAGCGGATGGAATGCCCCCCCGATGAGAGCTTGCTCGTCGGGGGTCACGACGGGATTATGCGGGGTGGCCCATACCAATACCCCAAGCGTCAGAACAGCCAGTAACCATTTTACCGCTCCGCTGTACCGTTCCCCTCCTTTAATACGTCCCATGCCAATCCATAAGTAGTAGTTGGCCGATAAGAATATGATGGCAATCAGCATTGCCTGCAGAATCCAAAGCCAGGAGAGGAATCCGCCCATCATCGTTACCCCCATCTGCTGGCTGAAGGCGTAGATTTCCCGGCCCAGCCAGTATCCGGCAAAGGGTAGCGGAATCAGGCCAATGACGGCGATGAAGTTCCCCACATATCCCATCCAGTCGTAGTGCGCGCGCTCATCTTCGTTGCGGGCGTTCAAGAAACGCATCGCGGCGTACATGCCAACCACCGCACCGCCGAAGGCCACGTTTGCGATTACCCGATGAATATTGATCGGCCACCAGGTAGCATTGTTGACCGCCTCCCAGACCGTGCCGGTAAAGTTGCCGAGTTCATCGTACATATGTTGACCGCCAGATTCAGGGCTGATAGCAAAGGTAAGCCATGCGTTCGCGATGAACATCAAGACGGTCCCAAATAGATTGAGTAGGACCCCAATTCCCAAGTGCCAGGGTTTCCCTCTGCGGCTGTTGAGCCGGTCCCAGGAATACCAGTACAGATACAGCGTGAAAATTTCCCCAAAAAAGAGCAAGGGGTAAATCACCATCGTCGGCAGGAAGACGTCGGTTAATTTGCTCATGTAATTGGGGTATAAGGTAAAGAGAAGAAACGTAAGGACAGCCCCAAAAACAGCTGTCGTAGAAGATGCTACCAGTATCAGTTTGGTAAATTCGCGTGCCAGGTCATCATAGCGTTTCTCTTTGGTCCGCAGCCCTGCGTACTCGACGACTAAGGCAAACATGGGCACCCCCAACATGAAGGCGGCAAACATCAGGTGAACCTGGGCGGTTACCCAGACGGCTACCCGGCTGCCGATAACCGGGAACTCACGGTATCCAGGCGGCTCTCCCTCCTGTGCATAAACTACATTCGTTGCTAAAGCCAACAAAATCAATGCCATCATTACTCCAGCAATGATGGCCGGAAACTTGCGCTTTGACTGGCTTTGAACCTGCAAACCGTCCTCCCGGGTTGATTAGGAGAAAACCTGACAGATGGTTTTCTGAAGAATGACTACGATTTAGTTCAAATACGAATTTCGCTGGGTTGGTTGACGAATGGTGTAATTGTAAATTAATTTTGCATACCCTGTCAAATGAATTCCTTCAGGGTCTTGCATTGTTTCAAAGTAACTGCTCAGGTTAAGAAGGAAGGTTTCCCGAAAAAATGGTGTCCGCAGGGGGTGTACACCCCCTGCGGACACCATTTTTTCGGGTTCTTACCCCCTTCAGGTGGGAGAACTGAACGGTTACTTTAAGGCGCAGTAACCGTCAACGTACCTTGCATTCCTTGAGTGAGGTGGCTGGGAATAGAGCAGAGAATCTGGTAAGCGCCTGGCTCCGAGGGAGCAGTGAAAGTAACCGCAGTATTTTGCCCTGCCGGTAAAGCCAATTGCTCGAAATATATGTTCGCTTGATCTGCATCTGTCCAATCAGTCAAATTAACACCCTGATTCATCACTATAAAGTTATGCTCCAACGCGCCATCATTTTCCAGAGTTAAAGTCACTTCAGCCCCAGGCGCAACCTGAATGCCATCCGGGGAAAAGGCAAATTCGGTTAAAGCAATCGTAGCCTCAACCGGTTCTGGTCCCCCTCCGCCACATCCAGCTAAAACAAGCAAAGAAAAAATTACAAGGATGAAGGTCATAATTGTTTTTCTCATTTACTTACTCCAATAAGTGGTTGAAATATTTGGGTTGCCATAGCTCAAACCTGGTGCATTATATCGTAAACGATTTCTCAGACTGCAAATGTTCCTCGCGCAAACAAAAACACCTTTACAACGAATTGGTTGCTCCCATTTTTATGATAGCTTCTCATTGTAACTGCTCGGGCTAAGGCAGATGAATCTCCTATTTCCACTCCTTTATGAAATTCGCCACGGCCTCAAACACCCGCTCCCGTTCCGCATCCATCGGGACGTTGTGGCCGCTGCGCTCGACCCACATGAGTTTTTTGTCCGTTGTGCCCAGGCGAGCGTATAAATGTTCCGCCTGGTCAGGGGTGATGAACTGGTCATGGCGGGAGTGGACGAGTAAGACGGGTACATTGACCTCTGGCAGCACCGGTTCGATAAAAACAAGCATTTTCCACAACTCCGCCGCAGCCCGCACCGGAAACACCCGGTAGGCGATATAGTGCTTCTGAGCCTCCCAGTCGTAC
>DATDOR010000402.1:0-2318 GCA_035293165.1 Anaerolineales bacterium
TCGCGGCCTTCTTTCGCGTTCGTGCCGACGAGCCGGACAACCATCGGAACATGCACGCCGACTTCTTCCATAGCGGTCAGGATGCCGCGTGCTACATCGTCACAACGGGTGATCCCGCCGAAGATGTTGATCAAGATGGCTTTGACATTCGGCTCTTTGAGGATAATGCGGAAAGCCGCGGCGACTTTGTCCGGCCCAGCGCCGCCGCCGATGTCCAGGAAGTTGGCCGGGGAGCCGCCGTACAGCTTGATCACGTCCATCGTGGTCATCGCCAGCCCTGCCCCATTCACCATGCAGCCGATGTTCCCATCCAGTTTAATGTAGGACAGGTCGTGCTGTTTGGCTTCGATTTCGGAGGCTTCTTCTACATCGAGGTCACGCATTTCTTCCAGTTTGGGGTGGCGGCCAACGGCGAGGGCGTTGTCGTCTATGGACATTTTGCCGTCGAGGGCGACCAGTTTGCCCTCCTCGGTGATGACGAGGGGATTGATCTCTGCGAGGGTGGCATCGTTGTCGCGGTAGACTTCCCAGAGTTTGCGGGCGATGTGGATGAATTGGCTCCACTGCTCACGCGGGAGGTCCATGCCAATAGCGACGTCTCGCGCCTGGTAATCGCGCAGACCCATGAGGGGGTCAATGTGTGTGCGGATGATCTTTTCAGGGGTGACGCGGGCGACTTCTTCGATTTCCACACCCCCGGCGGCAGAGGCCATGAGGACGGGTTTGCACGCCGCCCGGTCATTGGTGATGCCCAAATAAATTTCGCTGGCGATGTTGGCGGCAGGGTCAATCAACACTTTTCGCACGGGCAAGCCTTTGATGTACATCGCCAGGATTTGATCCGCCAGTCGTTCGGCTTCGTCGGGGTTGTTTGCGAGTTTGATGCCGCCTGCTTTGCCGCGCCCACCGGTCAACACTTGCGATTTAACGACAACGCGGCCACCCATCTCTTGTGCAATGGCTTTCGCCTCTGCCGGGGTCGCCGCGACTTTCCCGTTCGGGACGGGAATTCCATATTGGGCAAAAATGCCCTTGGATTGATACTCGTGTAGGTTCATTGAAGAGGTTCCTCATTGCCTGAGCAGGTACGATTTGAGATTATTAAGGCAATCTCCTGAAGTACAGTTTTTACATGTTCCCCTGCACGCGGGGGTGATTATACCTCGAAAAAAATACAGGCTTCCGAAATTGGTCAGATTTCAGAAGCCTGATCGAGGGTGTCGGCTGTTCGGGCAGCGGTGCGCCCTCCCGGCTGAGGCGGGGGGCGCTTCCCCAGGCGTTTTACCTGGGTAATCCTGTTTCGCGCCCAGCGGTTGATAATCGGGATTCGGAGCGCGAGTAGGAATACCACGCCTGCCCCCCAGGCCAAAGGCTCGCGGATGTCCGCTTTGACGAGCCATACGTAGTGAATGATGACCAGAATATCGGCCAGGTAGACCCATTTGTGCAGGCGTTTCCAGTTTTTGCCGAGCCGTTTCTGCCAGCCTTTGGTGGAGGTGAGCGCCAGGGGCAGGAAAATGAGAAAGGCCGAAAACCCGACCAGGATGTAGCGTTTTTCCAAAATGGTGGCTTTGAGGATGTCCCAGGTAAAGCCAAGAGCCCAGACGAAGTTGTCGAAAATGAAGATAGTGAGGTGGAGAGCAATGTACATGAAAGCGTACACCCCCAACGGGCGACGCATTTTGTTCGCCTGGGTGAACCGGAACAAACTGCTTACGGGGGTACAGGCCAGAGACAGGACGAGCAAGACCAAAGCAGTTTTTCCGGTTCGGAAGGTGAGTTCCTGGATGGGGTTGACGGTCAGGCCATCCGTGAAGGAGTCGTAGATCATCAACGCCAGGGGGATGAGTGCTCCCATATGGGTCGCGGTTTGGAGAAATTGGTTGAAACCGGATCGTTTTGCTTTCGCCATGATGTTTTTGGACATGGATGTTCAGGATACTAAAACAAATCCTGGCTATCCGGCAAATCCGTGTCCGATTAATAATTCTTAGCCAAATCCATCCCCTCATACAAATACGCGACTTCTTCCTCGTAGCCGTTGAACTTTAGGGTAGGGCGGCGGCCTAGTTCGCCGATGCGGCGCTCGGTGGCCTGCGACCAGCGAGGATGGGAAACGTCCGGGTTAACGTTGGCATAGAAGCCGTATTCGTTAGGGGCGGCACGCATCCACAACGAACTGGGTTGTCCTTCTGACAAACTGATACGCACGATGGATTTGATGCTCTTGAAGCCATATTTCCACGGCACGACGAGGCGAATCGGGGCGCCATTTTGTGGGAGTAGATTTTTGCCGTAGATGCCCGTCGCGAGGATGG
>DATDOR010000403.1:0-3073 GCA_035293165.1 Anaerolineales bacterium
GGATTCTTGGAAAACCGGGGACGCCGGAACAGTATGCAGCGGCCATTCGTCCGGAGGCGGGTTTGCTGTTGCGGGTGATGGCGCTGGATAATATGTTCTTGATCGCTTACACGGGTGCGTTCATCGGCGCGGCAGCGTTGGTGTGGGAAAGGGCGCGGTTGTTTGGCGCGGCCGGGTTGGGGTTCGCGATTCTGCTGGCGTTATTGGATGTGATCGAAAATTCTGTGACGGTAGATATGGCCCGCGCAGCGATGGATGGCGTGCCGATTCCTGGGTGGGAAATCCCTGTGCTCGGTTTGCTGGAGCAGGTGAAGTATGCGAGCGGGGCGTTGGCGCTTGTGTTTTTTGCGGTGGGTTTATTTGTGGCATTGCCCCGGAGCCATTATGCGAAAGTGGTGGCCGTGTTGTTTTTGTTTTTCCCGGTGACGAATGCGGTCAAGATTGTCGGGGGGAATGCGTTGTTGTTGGTGTTGTGGATGTTGGTGATGCTGGCAGCGAGTGCCAGTTTGCTGTGGCGGGAGGGTCGTTGATATTCTTCTAACTTCGCGTATACACTTTGCATATCTAGCAATGATGGGATTCTTACGTTTGTGCGGTTTAATGAGGGTACATTCAAAAATCAATCGTAACTGCTCAGGCTAAGAGAGAAGGGCTAATCCCCTTCTCGGCTAAGTAGTTGCAATCAATCAACAAACTGTTGTAAGGAGAAAAATCATGAAAACAATCGTACGCTGGAATCCTGTTCGTGAAATGGTAGCCTGGCAAAATGCTTTGGAACGCGCTTTTGAAGACCCCTTCTTCGCCAATCGTCCCGAAGCCCGGCCCTGGTCGCTGGCCCTCGACGCCGCCGAAACCGAAGACAACTACATCATCAAAGCCTCTCTCCCCGGTGTGAATCCTGACGATCTCGACATCACCCTGGAAGACGATGTGTTGACCATCAAAGGTGAAACAAAAGTAGATGAGACCGTCAAAGAAGCCGATTTCCACCTGCGCGAGCGCCGCTATGGAGCCTTCAGCCGCAGTGTCCGCTTCCCCGTCGCGGTCAATGCCGATGCTGTTGAGGCCGCTTACGAACACGGCGTGCTAACCCTGACCGTGCCCAAAGCCGAGTCTGTGAAGCCCAGGCGGATCGCCATCCGCACGAATGGCAAAGCCGAAGTCATCGAGGGATGATTCACCCCTCACGGGGAAAACATCCCCTGTATATCTAATTTCTCGCCGGGAATGGGCAGCGCCTGTTCCCGGCGATTTGTTATAAGTTTGTTGGAATCTCGATTAAGATAAAACGCACGTTCTAGGAGTTTTGATCGCCGCGGAGTATAATCAGGCACAAGTATGAACGTCCAGGATTACTACAAGACACTTGGTTTGAATAAAAATGCCAAACAGGACGAGATACGCGATGCGTTTCGCAAGCTGGCGCGCCAATATCACCCGGATGCCAACCAGGGTGATAAAACTGCGGAAGAGAAGTTCAAGGAGATCAATGAGGCATACCAGGTGCTTTCCGACCCGGAAAAACGCAGCAAGTATGATCAGTTTGGCTCCTCCTGGCAGAATTTCACGCGTGGGGGCGGGCGGCCTGATGATTTCAATTGGGGGCAGTGGGCGGGCCGTCCAGGTGGGGGAACGTATACGCGCACGGTCAATATGGAAGACCTGGAAGATTTGTTCGGTGGGAGAGGCGGAACGGGTGGCATTGGGGGGTTCTCCGATTTTTTTGAAGCTTTATTTGGACGTGGCGGGATGGGCGGAACACAATCCCGGGTACGTGGAGGGAAAGATGTGGAACAGGACGTGGAAATAACCCTGGAGGAAGCTTTTAATGGCACGACACGAATCTTTGAACGCCCTGACGGGACTCGCATGGAAGTGAAAATCCCGGAGGGGGTTCGTCCTGGTTCCAAGGTGCGCGTGGCGGGACAGGGTAGCAAAACGACCTATGGCGGGCATCCGGGCGATTTGTATCTGCGAATTAAGATAGCCGCTCATCCCGTATTCAAGCGTGAAAAAGATAATTTGCATGTGACCATTCCAGTTAATTTGTATACCGCTATTTTAGGAGGAGAGGTTGAGGTTCCCACTTTGGGGCATCCTGTTCAACTCAAAATCCCGGCCTTGACGCAAAATGGCAAAATTATGCGTTTGCGGGGATTGGGGATGCCCAAGCCGAAAAAAAATAAAGAGCGCGGCGATCTCCTGGCAAAACTAGACGTGAAATTGCCTGAAAAATTAAGTGATCAAGAACAACATCTGTTTGAGCAACTAAGGGACGCGGCGAAGAAGTAAGCCATTTTAGAAGAAAACAGCCCCCTTTACGGGGGCTGTCATTTTGGATTTAGCGATAAATCGTGGGGAAGTATAGGATAGAGGTCAATCCAATTGCCAGTTTCAAGTTCGAGTTTCCTACATCGAAATAACTGATGAAGGGGATGTCACGTTCATCGTAACCCAGGGAAGCATATTGGCCTACATTGCCATTACTATCCACCGTGCTAATTGCCCAGCCAGTACCAGCGGGTTGGGCAATTTGTAGTTCGCCGTTGCCGGTATGGTAGTAAGCGATGGTTGGAATATTTGCAGAGTCTAGTTTGAGCGAAGTAGCCCGGTCTCCAGAACTTGTTGGAGAGGCCAGGCTGAGAGTCGAGAGTGTTCCCAGCCCGGTTACAGTTTGTATCGTCCAGGTGCTCCCATTTCGATAAGCGTACTTAATGGTGTTGTTTGTCGCATCATAGTAGCTGATGTGGGGATTATTTGAGGCGTCAATATCCATGGAGACAAATTCACCCACAGATGCAGCATTATCGGGAACATCATAAAGCCAACTTGTTCCATTCCAGTACGCGTATTTGAGCGCAGTGTTGGTTTCATCGTAGTAAGCGACGTGAGGAAACCCATTGCTACCCAGTACAAGCGTGCTGTATTTGCCCACATTTCCGGTATCATCCAAAACCCAATGATTCGACCAACCGCTTCCAGCTTGGAAGATGTATTTCAGAGCAGTCGCCGTGGCATCGTAATAAGCAATGTGGGCATTGCCACTTGCAGCAATTGCCAGGGAAGCATATTG
>DATDOR010000404.1:0-7681 GCA_035293165.1 Anaerolineales bacterium
GTATTGGTGAATCCTGCCTGGGAGCCAGGGGTGTTGGGGATTGTGGCGGGACGGTTGGCCGAGCGGTTTCAACGCCCGGTGGTGCTGCTCGTGGGGGGAAACGGCGACCCGTCCCCCGTTGGGGCAGGTTCGTCCCCGAACGTCGGTTTCGATAAACTCAACCAGCGTCGAGGGGTGGCACGGGGGTCGGCGCGGTCGGTGGAAGGGGTGAATATTACGGCAGCGATTGCCGCTCAAGAGGCGATGTTGATTGGGTTCGGCGGGCATCCGATGGCGGCGGGAGTGTCATTGGAGGTAGAAAATATTCCAGCGTTTCGTCAGTCATTATCCAAAACGGTGGCGGAGATGCGAGGCAGTGTGGAGGCGGCTCCGTTACAGATTGATACATTTTTGCCCTTATCGGATTTGTCGCTGACGTTGGTGGAGGACATCAACCGGCTGGCGCCGTTTGGGGCAGGGAATCGTCCTTTGACGCTGGCAAGCCAGAACCTGACTTTGAAAAGTTCGACGATCATTGGGCGGACGCAAGAGCATGTACAGGTGTTTGTGGAGGATGAGGGGGGGGAGGTGCAGAAGGTGTTTTGGTGGCAAGGGGCGGATAATCCTTTGCCGGAGGGGAAGTTTGACCTGGCCTATACCGTGCGGGCAAGCGATTACCGGGGCGAGCGGCAAATGCAACTGGAGTGGGTGGATTTTCGTCCGGTAGAGACGGAGATCATTGAAATCCCGAAAGTGTCCGGGCCAGAATGGGAGGATTACCGGGAGGCGGAGGATGCCCTGGGGGTGCTGCGGGTATTGAAGGAGCGAGAGGTACAGGTGTGGGCGGAGGGGGAGACGAATCCGGCTGTGGAGGGGGTGAACCGGCTGGCTTTGACGCCTGCAAAGGAGTTGGCGGTGTGGACGACGCCGCCCAGCCCGGACGTGTGGCAGGCGATCCTGGCACTGGTGAAGCCGGAGAAGGTGTACGTGTTTGCGGCAGGCGTGGAAACCGACCGGGCGGAGAATTTTGTAAGACGGCTGGCAGGGTTGCTCAAATTTGCGGTACGAACACAAGGAGGGCAGGTGGCGGTCGAACGGCTGGCAGCGGCAACGGCACAGCGGGAAGAGACCGTACGAAAGGGACTGGTTTGGCTAGTGGAGAAGGGGATGTTTGATGTGCAGTGGAAATCAGATGGAGTTGTGGAGGTAGCGGCTGGGATGGGACAAAAAGGGAATTCGCTCGCCAAGGTGGAAGATGAATTACACAAAGCGCTGGATGAGACGCGGGCGTTCCGGCGGTATTTTCGGGAGGCGATGCTTATTTGATTTCCAACAACTCTACTTCAAAAATCAAGGTCGAATTTGCAGGAATTGAACCATTATCAATAGCCCCATACCCTAAATCCGGAGGAATGGTTAGTTCGCGTTTTCCACCTGCTTGCATCCCAGCAACCCCCTCATCCCAACCAGCAATGACACCTCCAACCCCTAATGTAAACTCAAATGGCACACCACGATCGACAGAAGAATCGAATTTCGTTCCGTCCGTCAACCAACCCGTGTAATGCACGCTGACCGTTTGCCCTGTCTGTGCTGCGGGGCCACTCCCAACCACAAGGTCTACATATTGCAAGCCGGATGCAGTCGTGATCGTTTCGCCTGATCCTTCCGTAGAAGTCCCGGAACCGGAATTTCTCCCTAAAGCAAAAATCAAGATCAGAGCCACGACGACCACCCCCGCTGTAACCAGTATAATCTGTTGATTTCTCCGCTTTCTTGCACGCGCTTCTGCGCGCTCACTCCTGCGTTGGGCTTTTCTTGATGACATATATGCCTCCGAGCGATTGAAGTTAGACAGCCGGGAAATATACCACAAGAATCGAAAATCCATTCCTTCGGTTTAAAGTCTCTTTAGGAATCGGCGGGAAGTCTCCACATTTTGGGGTGTGGGTGGGGTATACACCCCACTCACACCCCAAAATGTGGCATTAACTACGGCAAATCCCAAAGAGCAGGTTTAAACTTTATTCCCCAACTTCGGAAGCCACAGCCCAAATAGCCCCACGGCCAAAATCGCTAGGGCTGCCCCAAAATAAAACGGTGCGGACGCCCCGAACCCGGCCCAGGCTCCCGCGCCCTGCCAGAGCAACCCGGCGATGAAAGACGCAGGGAACGCAGTCAACCCCACCGCCGCGTTATATACCCCGTAAGCTGTCCCTCGTTGTTCCGCCGGAACCAGGTCAGCCACGAACGCCTTCGCCGTACCCTCCACCAGTCCATAATAAAAACCGTACAATGCAAACAGTACCCAGACCTGCCATCCCGTTTGCGCCGAAGCAAATCCCAGATAAATCACTCCGTACACCAGCCATCCCCCAATCACCAGCTTCCGCCGCCCAATCCGGTCGGAGAGCGCGCCTGCTGGCGTAGAAACCAGTGTGTAAATTAATGTAAACGAGATCAGCATCTCCATCACCTGCAACACAGTCAGCCCGCGTTCCTGCGCCCGCAGGATGAGAAATGCATCGGATGAATTCCCAAGGGTGAACAACACGACAATGAACAGAAAAGCTTTAAAGCGTACGTCAAACCCTTTCAACGATAAACTGGGTAACATTGCAGGTTTCTGTTGTCCATCGGGGTCACGCGCGCCAACTACCACACTCAACACGCCCAAAAGCCCCGGAATGATGCTGATCAAGACAATATCCTGAAATGTCCTCCGCTCTAGAGTCCGCAACTCCGCCTGGGTCGCCCACACCACGCCCGCCGCAATGATCATCCCCAACATCGCTCCGGCGGTATCCGCAGCCCGGTGCAAACCAAAAGACAGGCCGCGCGTTTCAGGCGTGACACTGTCTGCGATCAGGGCATCGCGAGGGGCGGTGCGAATCCCTTTCCCTACCCGATCCACAAACCGCACGCCCAGCACCCAAACCCACGTATTGGCAAAATACAACAAGGGTTTTGACACCGCCGAAAGACCATACCCCGAAGTAGTCAGCCACTTGCGTTTGCCCAGCCGGTCAGACAGATACCCCGAAAAAATCTTGAGCAGGCTGGCCGTCGTTTCTGCTATGCCCTCGATGAGTCCAATCAGGCTGGTCCGAACGCCGATTACGTTGAGCAGGAACAACGGCAGCAGGTTGAACACCATTTCGCTGGAGATGTCCGTAAAGAAACTCGTCAGGCCCAGCGCCCAAACGTTGCGGGGCAGGCTGCGAAGGCCGGAAGAAGAATCGGTTGTATCCGTCACGATTTGCGCCGGTTTTTCAAAAAGAGCCAACTCGCCGCCAAAGTCGCACCCAGCGCGGGCAACACCCACTTCAAATCGGCGTGGACGGGCGGCAAGGTAGGCTCGGTTGCGGGGAATTCTTCCGGAGCAAACCGGACAAAATACAACCGGTCTTTCTTCGCCAGGAAATCGGCAGGATCGGTCGGGTCAATGCCCTTCGATTGGAGATACCATTTGGATAGGGGCGGGTCGCGGCGCATGAACAACGTGTACACGGAGAGCAGTTCACGGACATCAGTCACACGTCCGGCTTTGACATGTTCGATGCCATCCGCCGTTTGGATGGTGATGTAGGGATTGGCTCGAATGTTGAGGTACCAATCAGCCTTTTCTCCCCAGGCTGCAGCGACGTATTTGACGCCATCACGAGCGTGGTATTCGACCATCGTGCGGCGAATTCGGCCGGATTTGCGCCCGGTGTGGGTGATCAGCATCATGATTTTTCCCAAGACCGGCCCCAACCCCAACCGCCAGAGCGGGATCGGCGCCCGGAACAGGGTACGGAGCCACCCCCCACCGGGGTAGGGCAACATCTCCCGTCCGGTTGCTGCGCCCGGGCTAAGTTCTGATCCCCCGGTTGGTTCAACAGTGTCCACCCCTATCTGGAATTCCACCCCATCATAATTGGCTACACGCAACAAGTCGAGCGTGGAACGGATGTCTTTAGCGTGTTGTTCGAGGTGGTATTTCTGGTAGTGAAACAAATCTTCGATGGTGACGAAGCCATCCAAAAGCGGCGGATCGTATGCGCGGTACTTACGGCCTTTTTCCCATTCGTCCTCCTGAATAGTTTCGAGCAAGGAGAGGAGGCTGGCATGGTCTCGTTCGAACTTTTCGGGGAGTTGGACCCGAAGATATTTGCTGGCTCCCCACCGGGTGAGCTGCGGGTTGAACAGGTGTAGCAACCTGACGGGAGGATTGGGTAGCCAGGGTGCTTTGCGAATGATGGCGATATCTGCAGGGATGTTCTGAGTGGCAACGGTGATGTGGTACATCATCTCGCCAATCGTCCAGGCAGGGTTACCGCTGGGAAGATGCCAGTCAGCTTCGGTGACTTCGTCGAGGAGACGGTAGTACGCTTGCCGGGTTTCTTCCAACTCGGCGCGAATTTGTTCATATTTAGAGAGTGATGATTCCATATGAGCAGCCTCTTCAATTAGTAAAACAATACTCCCGGAGCTTCCAAATTCAACTCCGGGAGCGCACCAAGTCAAACATCCTTTATTCTAACGCAATCGCGTCCTCCGGGCATTGTAGCACACACGCCCCACAGGCAATGCGCCAGTCAGGGTGGTTCTTTAGGAATCGACGGGGAGGTCTCCAGATTTTGGGGTGTGAGTGGGGTGTACACCCCACGCACACCTTTTTTTCAGGGTACTCGATGATACCGTTCATTTTAGTAATCCATATGCTAGAATACCTCCCTTATGAACCTCCCTACCTGGCTTCTCTACATCTTGATTCTCGCTGTCGTGAGTGGGCCATTTTATCTCTCTCTTCGAAATATTAAAAAAAATAAACATGAACAACTTGAAAGCACGGTACGCCGTTTGATATGGATTCCAGGCATAGTTGCTTTTGGTTTTCGGGCCTATACGAACAAAGGATTTGATGATGTAGGCTTTGGCCTGGGACAACTGCCCTGGCTGTTTCTGGTCGCCTGGCTGGCCCCCATGCTGATGGAATTTCTTTTGATCTTCTTTGCGGCCCGAGTTGGGCTGGCCCGGCTTGACCCCACACTGCTTCAATTTCAAAAAGGCAAAGTTTACATTAATGAGGCCCTCCAACTTTTAATAGGCAACGAAACACAATCTTATTTAAAATTTACGTTCAACCTTCTCCTCACCCTCACAGTAGGGGCAGTGATGACGCTCTTCTTTGCTTTTGCTGAGGAATTCGGCTGGCGCGGCTTCTTACAAGCCCCGCTCATTCAAAATTTTGGCCTAGGCAGCGGGTTAATGCTCGGCGGTTTGATTTGGGGATTTTGGTACGCACCTATGATTCTCATCGGATACAGATTCCCGGAACATCCGCGGGCCGGGGCATTCATTTACTGGCCCATTTACACGATCTGCCTGGCCATCATCACCGGATGGCTCTACTGGCAGTCAGGGAGTATCTGGGTGGCTGCGCTGTTTAATGCTTCAACAAAGGTCAGCGGGCGAGTAACCTCCTTCGCGCTGGGCGATGCGGGCGACTCCCATCGGGTTCGCGTCGTCTGGTTGTGGTTGTGGGGATCGCTCGCGGTATTTTTCCTCGCCTTGTGGCAAGTGGGCGGGTTTCAATAGGACATAAAACATGGAACATTCTGAAAAGATTCATCCTCTGGCAGGCGTATACGCCGCTGCCATAACACCCCTCAAGTCTGATCAGACCCCTGACTCAGACGGGTTAGTCTCTCTACTCAATTTTCTTGCCGATCGGGGTTGCCACGGCGCGCTATTGCTCGGCACAACGGGCGAAGGACCATCTTTTTCCCCTTCCGAACGAGGGGAGATTCTGCGCGCTGCCCTGACCATCCGCCAGACCCACGCGGAGTTCCGCCTGCTCGCTGGAACCGGCACCCCCAGTCTGGATGAGACCATCTCTCTGACGAAAGAAGCTTTTGATCTCGGTTACGATGGCGTTGTCGTCCTGCCACCTTATTACATCCGCAAAGTGAGCGATGAGGGGTTATTTGCCTGGTTCGGCGAGGTGTTACGCCGCGCCGTGCCAGAGGGGGGAACATTTTTGGGGTATCACATCCCGCCTGTTTCCGGCGTCCCGCTTTCCTTGGATTTGCTCGCCCGGCTCAAGGATGACTTTCCCACAAAGTTTACCGGAATCAAAGACTCTTCTGCCCAACTGGATCATGCTCAGGCTTTGGGGGAACGCTTCGGCGATGATCTCGTCGTGCTGAACGGTACCGACCGCCTGCTCACCCAGGCTTTGCAATCCCGCGCGGCAGGGTGCATCACCGCGCTGGCAAACGTCATCTCCCCCAACCTGCGCCGGATTTGGGACGCCCATCAAAATGGGAAAACGGACGCCGTCGCGCAGGCCGTTGCAAACGATGCGCGGGATGTGTCCGAGCGTTTTTCCCCTGCCCCGCCTTTTCTCAAGATGCTTCTCAAAGAATTGCACGGTTTCCCACTCTGGGCGGTGAAACCCCCATTGCTCCCGATGCCCGAAGATGTTTCTCGCCGAGCGTTGCTTGCCTGGCAAACAAAGGGAAAAATCGCCTGAAGCAAATAAAGGGGCTCTTTGGGATTTGCCGTGGTTAATGCCGACCTCCCCGCCGATTCCCAAAGAACCAATAAAGGTAAACGTGCCGTTCACCTAATTTAATTATCAGCTATAATGCGCCGATGCCGGTGGCAGAACACCCGGTGCACGATCTGGAGGAACGTACATTCCTTACGTCGTCGATCAAAACTGCGGCAGGGCACATTGTTCGCTCCACAATCGCTTTCTGCCTAAACAAACGAAGGAGACCATATGCTTACCCAACAATCTGATTTAGAGGGGTTGACTTTGCTTGGCCACCAGGCGCAACCCAGTAAAAAACTGGAAGCCTTTCCCAACCGAACACCCAACCGATATTACAAAGTGATGCTGGAAACGAGTGAGTTTACCTGCCTGTGTCCAATGACAGGCCAGCCTGACTTCGCAACGATTCGGGTGGATTATTGCCCTGACCAGAAAGTGGTCGAGTCGAAGTCATTGAAGTTGTACTTTTGGTCGTACCGGAATGAGGGTGCGTTCCATGAACATGTTGTCAACCAGATGATGGACGATCTGGTGAGTGTGTTGGACCCGCACTGGCTGAAAGTGACGGGCATTTTCAATATTCGCGGCGGGATCGGGATCACGGTGACGAGCGAGCACGTGAAAACCCCCGAAGCGAAAGCCGCAGTAGAGGGGTAATATCATGGAAAAAAACTATCGCTTCTTCCCCCTTGCAACGGCAGTTTTTGTAACGACGCTGATCACTTCAAATATCATCGCCGTCAAACTGGTGAACATCTTCGGGCTTTTTTTGCCAGCAGCAGTGATTTTATTTCCCATCTCGTACATTTTCGGGGACATATTGACTGAGGTTTACGGGTTTGCCCGTGCCCGGCAGGTCATCTGGACCGGGTTTTTCTGTAATTTAGTAGCTGTGATTGCGATTCGGGTGGGCGGTTTGCTCCCTGCGGCCCCGTTTTGGACAGTGGTTGGGTTTGAAAACCCAGAGACATCACAACAAGCTTATCAAGCTATTCTGGGGTTTACGCCTCGCTTGCTGTTCGCGTCTTTTATCGCGTATCTGGTGGGCGAGTTTCTCAACTCTTTTGTCCTGGCGAAGTTGAAAGTCCGAACGGAGGGGCGCCATCTCTGGCTCCGCACGATTACTTCGACTATCGTAGGCGAAGGCGCGGATTCGGC
>DATDOR010000405.1:0-10115 GCA_035293165.1 Anaerolineales bacterium
CCACTTTTTATACAGAGGCTAAAAATTAGCCACACCCTTCACCATAGTCAAATTCTTCAATGTTCCACATTTCACTGTTGTTGGTGGGGTCCATAATGAAGTTGCACATATCGGTGCGGGTAGCTGCCAGTTTCAAACGCAGGTAAAGCGGCACAACAGGCAGTTGGTCGCCAAAGATTTCCTGAGCGAGCAGGTGATTCTCGGTGTAGCTCGGCTGGCCGGGCAACGACTGGATAGCGGCTTTACAAGCGGCATCGTAATCGGGGTTGCTGAAGCCCGTATCGTTCGATCCACCCCAGCCCTGCGGGAAGCCCTCCTCAATCGGGCCAGGAATCTCATCGGTGATGTACAGATCGCAGGAAGGTTCCACACCGGTTAACCAGGCAAACTGGCCGATGTCAAAGCGGCGTCCAAAGACGGGGCCATCGGGACCATCCGCAAAGTATTCACCGGGGGTCCAGTATTCGAGATTGCCCGTAATACCACATTCGGACATGGTCTGGGCCATCAACTGGGTGGCCTGCTGGCGCTGGGTCGCGTTGGTGGTCCAGAAGCCGAAGGACAGTTCCGTGCCGGCGGGAATGTTGGGGTTATCCCCTGCATAGGTGCGCGGAGTGGCCGGATCGCCGTCTTCATCCATCCAGCCAACTTCCTCAAGCAACGCAGAACCGGCGGCTACATCGAAGTCGTAATGAACAACATTCGTATTGAAGAGCGGGTGCTGCGGAGGAATGTAGGTGTCGAGGACAACCGATTGGCCGAACATGACGGTGTCAACAACCGCCTGGCGGTCCATGCACATTGCAATAGCGCGGCGGGTGCGGACATCACCGAAGAAGTCGGGGCGGTCGCCGGGTTGCCAGCCATCGTCATAGCTGACGGGGACAATGCCGAAGTCAGCGTGTTCCCAGGTCGTCCCGGTGACGAACGTGGCGTTCACCTGGCCGGCAGCGGACAGCTCGAGCAAAAGTTCGCTCTGGTCGTCCAGGTGGGAGGTCTGGTCAACAATGTCACATTCGCCGGAAAGGACCTTGGCGATATTGGCATTGGAGTTTTCACCGACCATGCGGTAAACCAGGGTATCGAATTTGGGCAGGCCTTCGCTCGCGCGGAAGTAATTTTCATTTTTGTGCAAGCGAATGTTGTCGCCCGCGACCCATTCGTCAATAACATACGGGCCCCAACCCAGGGGTTTACGGGCGGATTCTTCTGCTTCAATCAACTCAGCAGCCGTGAACTGGCCATAAATGTGTTCGGGGTATGGCTGCCACATGTTGATGAAGTAGGTGCTGTCCTTGTAACCGGGCATCCCAGTCCAAACAATGGTGACATCGTCCAACGCCTCGTAGGAAGCCGTGCGTTCGAGTGCAAACTTGGTGGTGGGGGTATCCGGATCGCCAGCCAGGTTGAAGCTGTAAACCGAATCGGCTGCGGTCAACGGCGTGCCATCGGACCAGAGCAGGCCAGGGAGGAGTTTGAAGGTCACAACCAGCTGGTCCATCTGGACAGCCGCATCGCCTTCATAGGTCACCGCACAGTCAGGAGCAGCACAGCCGGTGGGCCGGTAAACAACACCCGCTTCGAGGGTGGCTGGATCACCAGCATCATTGACAATGGTATCGCCGGGATTGACGTCCACGGCCTGGAGCACGGCATCGCCATCCGCCAGGCTGGGGAGCTTCTCGACAATCGTCGGCTGGTATGCGAACGTACGGTTGTCATAGATACCCACGGAACTGTCATAAACAGCTTCGAGTACCTGGGATTGGGCGAGCATCGAGCCGCCGTAGTTGTACAGGGTCTCAGGCTCCTGGCCCAGGCAGATCACCAGGGTGCGGGGGCCAGCAGGCTCTGCGGGTTCCTCAACCACCGGGGCGGGGGTCGCAGTGATGATGATTTCGACCGGTTCGCCTTCGACCATTTGCGTCACAACCACCGTTTCAACCTGGGTGATGACTTCGGGCGTGGCTGCTGGTTGACAGGCTGCCAAAACAAAACTGGCAACCATCAACAAGCTCAAAGCAAGAAATAGATTTTTGGTACGAAACATGATAGTTTCTCCTTCAAAAGATTTAGTTAGGTAAAATTGGGGAAAATTTGCAGCACTACCAAAAACTGCACTGCAAGGGACAATTTATTTCCAGTATGCGGACATCACCTCCTCGATTGGATCAGGGCGCATGTTCCCAATACCTGCCAATGAACAGGGCGCAAATTGCAAGCTTGCGTCTGCTGTTCCTATCTCCCTGGCAGGTTGAAATATGAACATGCTCTGATTAAATGAACGATACATGATTTGTTCTGAAACACCGTATAGCATAGCATAAGGGGTGTTTTTCGTCAAGAACCTACGTTTACCCTACGTTTAGCCTACGCTCCCGGCGATTCATTCGATTTAGCGTAACTGCTCAGGCTAAGAGAGAAGGTTTTCGGGCTGCTGCCCCTCCCGGCTGAGCATTTACGATTTAGCAGACCAAACGCAATGCGTTTCGGTCTATGTTCAGGCAATCCACCATGGCACGAGAAAATAGCCACTTGGCCAATTCCGCATGGCTCAATGGACGTCCTGTCCAGTATGGGTTCATAGAACGGATTCGGATTAGCAGACTTTTACCGAATCGCTGTACTTTACTGCCAGCATGTGAGCCAGCTTGCCTGAGTAAGCGCGCCCGCACATACGCAGGCGGGTTATGCTTTGCCCCCCAATTTTTAAGCGAATGTGCTAATCCTGTATCCATCTCGTTAAGTGTGTTCATTTCGTTACTTCATTGAAATCATGTATCATTGTCCTGGTCAAACACATCTTGAACACGTCATTGCGAGCCGCTTTGGGCGAAGCAATCCCCTTCATCGGCAAGGGAGATTGCTTCGGGCGCAAAACCACCGCCCTCGCAATGACAGGAAAATTGTTCAAAGTGATCCCGATCGTGACAGAGGTTACGAAATCATGTAAATTCATAGCCAATCTGGGGTAAAACACCGCTTTGAACTTCCATTTGCTCTCTCAAAGCATGGCGTCCGTAATGCAAGCGAGATTTAACCGTTCCAACTGGGAGATCTAAAATATCCGCGATTTCTTGCAAAGAAAGATTGTTAATATAATACATGACGATCACGGTACGGTGAGCAAGCGGTAAAGATGCGACAGCTTGTTCGATATACCCCCAGATTTCATTTTTTTCAGCGATTTGTGCAGGGGAATGTTTTGGTTCACCAGAAAGCCACTCAGCCAGTTCTTCAATAGGACGCACCCAGCGCTGACGTTTCACCCAAGAACAAGATAAATTCGCTGCGACCCGATATAACCAGGGTTCTAGAGGACGGTCTATATCAATCCGATCTGCAAACCGGTGCATCCGTAAAAACACATCTTGTAACAAATCTGCAGCAGCTTCAGTGTCGCCGGTGATTCCCAAAGCTGTCCGGTAAACCATCTGGTTATAACGATCATATAACTCACCCAAAGCATCCAGGCTTCCGGCTTGCATTTGTTGAACGAATTCACGGGTGCTGGTATTTTCCAATGGCAAACTCTATTTGTTTAGTAAAGGGAGAAAGTTCGGGCTAATCCTCTTCCTGAGGAGTTACATTTTTGGGAAAGAAAATCAGGACAAACTATACGATAAACCAACGCTTGTCCAACGTCAACAAAATATACATGCTTCTACATAAATCTAACAATTTCTTTATAAAACTTGGTAAATACTCGGCCTAGAGTGGAAATGACCCGAAAAAAAGGGGGGCGTGGGAGTGTGCACTCCCACGCCCCCCTTTTTTTCGGGGATTTATCAGCCTCCATTTTCTTCCTCGGGAGGCTCTTCTTTGGGTAATAGATCGTCCGGTACACCCAGGCGATCCTCCCAGGGGTATAGCAACCGGGGCCGGCCAAAGAAATATACGTCCAAAACGCGCCGGGCAATCGGGGCGGCAATCTCCGAACCTTCCCCGGCATTTTCAGCAATGACCACGACAGCAATATCCGGTTTGTCAGGGTCGCCTTCGTTTGAATACGTCACAAACCAGGCATGGGGGTCTAATCCCCCGCCCACCTGTGCGGTCCCTGTTTTCCCATAAAGCTCAATCGGATAGGCCCCGACAACACCATAGGCTGTTCCCCGGCTGTCGCGTACTACCATCCGCATGGCTTCTTGGATCGCAGTTAAGGTCTCCGGTTTGAGGGGCAAGGTCCCCACAACATCCGGGGCAAACGCCTCCAACACCGCGCCCGTTGGGGAAACGATTTGCTCTACCATCTGGGGACGGTACAGCGTCCCGCCATTGCCTACTGCCGCGACAAGCGCCGCCACCTGCAAAGGAGTTACCTGCAAATCTCCCTGCCCAATGGCGATATTGGTCGCAGCAAGCTGTTCTTCAGGATCGTTGGGCACCTGCCCGGCCTCTTCCTCTGGGACGCCTACCACCCCCGTAGGCTTGCCCAGCCCAAATGCCCGTGCCATGTCCGGGATCAGGTTTCGCAAACCTTGATTAAAAAAGTCGAGGCCAATGTGGTAAAACCACAGGTTGCAAGAACGCATCAAGCCTTCCCGGAGGGTCAGGATTCCACTGGGGAGCGTTTTTCCGTCCTCCAGGAAATGTTCGTAGGTCCAATCGTACAAAGGCGCCCCTGGAATCTCGGTAAATTCATACTGGCAGTCATAAATCGACTCCGGCGTATAAAGTCCACTTTCCAGCGCCGCCGCCATCGTAATAATCTTGAACACCGACCCCAGCGGGTACTGCCCGCGCGTCGCTCGGTTGAAGAGCGGATTACGGGGATCATTCAGTGGGGAAGTCCATAAAGCATTGTAATTGTCCGGGTTGAACAGGTTCGGGTCAAAACCCGGTGACGAAACCATCGCCAACACTCGACCTGTGTCGCGTTCCAAGACAACGATAGCTCCGCGAAAATAATTAATCGCCGTTTGCGCCTGGTTTTGCAAATTCTTATCCAGCGTCAGGTAAACGGTATCGGCTGGGCCGCCCGGCGTATTCCCCAAAACCTCTAGCTGCTCTCCGGCTGCATTATCCAGGTACAGGGTCGCCGCCCGTTTCCCCGCAAGATACTTGTCCGCCCACAATTCCAAACCAGCGCGCGGCACGCGTTCGGCCCACAGATAACCATTCCGGGTAAATGGATCTACTTCCTCGGGTTGAATAGCACTCACATATCCGGTCTCTATCCCCGTTCCAAAATAATACCGGCCGCTAAACGAGTATGCTTTTACCGCATCATACCCTACCAACGCATTGTAAAACGGATTCAAAACACTCGCCTCTACATCTACCAAAGGGACATAATAATCGGCCTCATATCCCACATCCAGATATTTCACATAATGATATTCCCAGGGCACGCCCGTCGCCCGATCTAACATACTTAACATCCCATCTTCCAGATCGGGATTGATTTCTGCGGGTACAATCCCGACTGAATATCCCTCGCCAGGGCCAACAAGCACTTCCCCGTTCCGGTCCAAGATGTTTCCCCGCTCGGGCGGGATGGTGATCCGGCGCAGCACATTCCCCCCTGCCAGTTCAGGCAAAATCATCGTCTCATCCCAAATGATTCGCCATGTACCATTTTCCATTGCCAATGCCATTTGTGTGTCGCGGGCTATATCTCCAAAATGAACGCTATGCAAGTGAACTCGATATTGAATAACCGCGCTGCCCGTTGTGATAGAGGTGGATAAAATCTCATAATCTACCTCCCCGACAGGAACCGCCGCTTCCTTCATCACATTGAGATACCGTTCAGTGAACCCTTCCTGGTTGATTGCTGCCTGGCTGGCCGAAGTAAGCGTTTCGTACATCCCTGCGTAATCATCCGTTTTCCACCCCTCCAGGAAGGCAGTCCCAACCCCCACAGGATCGGGTGCGTGCGTCACCGCGAATCCCGGCTCGGATAGTGTGGGCGTCGGTGCGGGTGTCAGCGTAGGGGTAGGAGCAGGCGCAGCCAATGAGCAGGCAGCCAGTCCCACCAGAATCAAGATATTTAAAATCAATTTTTGGAACTTCATGGGTGTATTGTAAACGTAAAACGTATTTCGTAATGATACGCGTAACTGCTCAGGCTAAAGTCTATGAATTCCCGAAAAAAAAAGGGGTGCGTGGGGTGTACACCCCCCACGCACCCCTTTTTTCGGCTATCCTTCTGGTCTGAGTAGTTACTGATGTGCAATAGGCAATACGGAATAGGCATCACGGCGCAGGCAGTTCCGTCCCCGTCTCCCAGGGCAGCAGGCTGATCGGACTGCCAAAGTAATAGATTTCCAAAATCCGTTTGAAGATCGGCGCGGCGACTTGTGACCCTTCTCCCGCATGTTCCAGCACCACTGCAACGGCGATGTCTGGTTTTTCCCCATCCTCGTTGAACGTGTATCCGGTAAACCAGGCGTGGGGATCGCCTGGCGGGGTTTCGGCAGTGCCCGTTTTCCCCGCAATTTTGGCAGGGAAGTTGATAAACAACCAGTATGCTGTTCCGCGCGGGTCATTGGTGACCAACTTCATCCCGTCTTGTAACATGTCCAACGTCGCCGGGCTGACCGGAAGTTGTCCTTGCATAACCGGGTTAAAGGTTGAGGTGGGTGTCCCATCAGAGTCCTCGAAGCGCTCAATGACCTGAGGTAGCATCAAACCCCCTCCATTTCCAATGGCGGCCACGAACCGCGCCACTTGCAATGGCGTGACCAGGGTATCCCCCTGCCCGATGGCATTGTTGATCGCATCAATTTCACTTTCCGGCACGGGTACATTTCCCGCCGCTTCCGCAATGCTACCTTCCAACCCTATCGTCTCCCCCAGGCCAAATCCCCGTGCAATATTAGCAACCTCCGTTGTCATTCCTTGCAAATACAGGTCAAGGCCAATATGCCAGAACCAGGGATTGCACGAGCGCATGATGCCTTCAGGCAGGGTTAGCAGGCCGCTCGGAGGCACACCCCATGTGTAGGTCCAGTCATAGCGCGTGACGCCGGGAATTTCGTTAAAAGTCTGGCCGCAGAAATACGTGCTTTCGGAGGTATACAGACCGCTTTCCATTCCAGCAGCCGAAGTGATCAGTTTGAAGACCGAACCAAGCGGGTATTGGCCTTGTGTGGCACGATTGAGCAACGGGGTATCTGGATTGGCGAGCAGTTCATTCAGTAGAAACTCACTATTGTAGTTCGTTGGCTCGAAGACGTTTGGGTCAAAATTGGGCGAAGAGGCCATTGCCAGGACACGCCCGGAATCGCGTTCCAAGACAACGATCGCGCCGAGGAAACCTTCGAGGGCTTTTTGTGCGCCCAGTTGGAGGTCGCGATCAATGGTTGTATACAACGATTGTGCGGGCCGGGGATCACTTTCGGCCAGTTTGGTGACAATATCGCCATCAGGGGTGATGACGTACAACGTGCCGCCATGTTTACCAGCGAGGGATGTTTCCGCCCAGGCTTCCAGGCCGGTGCGCCCAACCCTTTCATCTTGCTGGTAGCCCAGACGTTGGTAGAATTCGACTTCCTCGGGTTGAATCTGGCTGACATAGCCGATCACTTGCGGGGCAACCCCCCCTTCAAAATAATAACGTGAGCGGTATTGTTCCATCACCAGCCCGTCAAAAGTAGACAGATAATCAAATTGGGGAGCGACGCGTTCAGCGGCAACTTCGGCGAGGGGGACGTACCAGCCGTCTTTCGCTGCGGCGAGTTTTTCATAGATTTTGTCAGGGTGGATACCGGTGAGCAGCCAGAGGGTATAGAACAAATCCGGCTCCTGGGCAGGGTCCGTCTCTCCAACAATCAGGCCAATGGAAACCGCATCCGTTTGGGCAACAAGAGCGTGTCCATTCCGGTCGTAGATATTGCCCCGCGCGGGGGCGCGGTATTGCATGGTCAGAGTATTGTCGCCGGTCAGTTCCGGGATGATCATCGTGCGTTCCCATTGGACGCGCCACGCGGCGCCCCCATCCTTTTCCAGAGCCAGATGCATGACCGTGTCCCGTTCCACCACCCCGGCCAGGATCGTGCTAAACTGTACCCGGTAGGCGACCTGGGCCGAGGAGGATTGGGCGAGAGCAGATGTAATTTCGTATTCTATCCCGGTCAGACTCATCATTGCAGCGAGTCCCCGGTGTAAAGAGGTGAAATCTTCCAGCGAAATGGAATCCTGGGTGAGAGGGGTCAGCCAGGCATACATGGTGGTGTAATCTTCGTTCTTCCAGGCGTCCAGATAGGCGCGTGCGGTAAGTTTTGGATCAGGAAGGTCGGGTGAGTGAGAAGAATTTGAGGGTGTTACTTCGCTGACGGGGGAGGGGGGTGCGTTGGTTCTGACAGCAGGTATACATGCTGCCAGGATGAATAGAAAAGCCACAAGCAGGAGGCGGGTTCGCATTATTAAATTGTATCAGGACGGAGGATTTTTCAGATGTGAAGCAGATTACAGATTCGCTGTACGGGTCAAGAAGAGTCTGAACAGAGGTCGTGTTCACCCTCCTGTTGATCAATACCAAATGATAGATTCGCCCTACATTCTGCCTTCCAGAACTTGATGGAAGATAGGACATTCATACTGTAAGGTTCGCTGACAATTGCGCGGTACGTCTGCACGGGCTAGGGCGCCGGCTTTTTCAAGCGTGCGGGTCAAATGGCAAAGAGGTAACCCGACGACGTTGGCATAGCAACCATTCAGGGAAGTGACCGGACGAAAGCGCGGATGCTGAATGGCATATCCCCCTGCTTTGTCAAGGGGATCACCTGTCGCAACATAGGCGTAAATTTCTTCATCCGTATAATCCCGCATAGGAACATCTGTGATACAGAGATCAATTTCCGGTTCATCCCATCCAAAAGGCAGGATGGCAATTGCCGTGAAGACCTGATGGGTACGCCCCCGCAAGTGTTTGAGCATTTTGACAGCTTCGGTCGCGTTTTCGGGTTTCCCCAGGATTTTTGTTCCATCGGCGACCGTGGTGTCAGCAGCGACAACGACGCTCTCTGGACGAAGCAAGGCAGAGGCAGCGAGGGCTTTTTCTGTGGCAAGGCGAGTCACATAAGTACGTGGGTATTCGCCAGGACGAGGGCTCTCGTCCACATCAACAGGAGTAACGTGAAACATCCAACCACCTAGGGAAATCAATTGTCTTCGGCGAGGCGAGTTGGAAGCAAGGGAGATGACGACTTTGTGATTCAAACGATTTCTCAATGCGTTTTTGGGGACTTGGAAATTATTCTAACAGAAAAAGGGGTAAGACATCGTGAGGGGAACGTTGCAATAGGGGATATGATTGAAATCGTTCTTGTGATAGAAATGGCTTTCCTGGCTGTTTTATGTAAGGCGATGTACAATCTAGGAAAAAGGTAACTGCTCAGGCTAAGGGGAACCTCCGAAAAAAAGGTGTGCGTGGGGTGTACACCCCACGCACACCTTTTTTTCGGATCATTTCTACGCTGGCTGAGTGGTTACGGAGAAAGATAATTTCCAGGAGAATGTATGCAACTACTCAAAGACCGTATCCACAAAGACGGCAAGAATCTCGGCGGCGGGATTCTGAAGGTGGATGGGTTCATCAACCACCAGGTGGACCCCGTGCTGATGTTTGAAACCGGAAAAGAATTTGCCTGGCGTTTCAAAGACGTAGGCGCGACCAAAATCCTGACCGCGGAAATCTCCGGCATTGCCCCTGCAGTGGCGACCGGCTATCACCTGAATATCCCCGTCGTCTACGCCCGCAAACACAAGCCGATCACCATGCCCGATCAGGTGTTCCTGACCCTCGCGCCTTCCCACACCAAAGGCCGCACTGTCGAACTGATCGTCTCCCCCGAATACCTGGCCGGCGGGGAGCGCGTGCTGATCATTGACGATTTTCTCGCCTCGGGTGCAACCATCCTCGGCCTCGTCCGCCTTGCACAAACGGCAGGCGCAGTCATCGTCGGCATCGGCGTGCTGGTCGAGAAGGTTTTCGAAGGCGGGCGGGAGAAGCTGGCTCCTCTGGGCGTACAGGTCGAATCGCTCGCGGCGATTGAGAGCATGGAAGGGGATACCATCAGTTTTCAGTAACCAGTTTGGGAACTTGTCAGAGACCGTCTGAAAAGTCCCCAAAGACCCGAAAGGTTTCCAAAAGACACCCATTGAAA
>DATDOR010000406.1:0-5543 GCA_035293165.1 Anaerolineales bacterium
CAGATTTTGGGGTGTGCGTGGGGTGTACACCCCACGCACACCCCAAAATCTGGGGACCACCCCGCCGATTCCCAAAGAACCCCTTTTTTCTTAGCCTGAATAGTTAAGATCAGGGGATATAATCCTTTTCAGATGCAAAGAGGGGCAGTTTCAAATCCCATTGAAAAGGAGATTAAAATGTCAGATTCCCTTAATGATCCGGATAAACGGGAAGAAAAGAACGCTTCTGAGTCGCAAGGGATATGGTCTTTTCGCGGCTACCAACTGCATACTAAAGAATTCAGCACTGCGTTAGTCGAATTATACCGGGGTGAAGTCCAACGGGCCAATACATGGCGCACACGCCTGGACACGACAACCAATTGGGCTGTGCTGACCACTGCTGCTGCCATCTTGTTTGCTTTAACAGGCCCTGGTATTCATTACTTGGTTATCATTCTTTGTACATTTCTGGTGACATTCTGTTTATTCATCGAAGCTCGACGTTACCGGTATTATGAATTGTGGTCGTACCGGGTTCGTTTAATGGAAACGGATTTTTTCGCGGCGATGCTGGTTCCCCCTTTTTCGCCTAGCCCGGAGTGGGCAGAAAGTCTGGCAGAAAGCCTGTTACAACCAGGTTTTTCGATTAGTTTGTGGGAAGCGCTTGGCCGTCGTTTTCGGCGAAACTATATGTGGCTATTTTCAGTTCTGGGAACGACATGGGTTCTTAAGCTGTTTTTACACCCGTCACCCGCAATGACGTGGGAGGCATTTGTTTCAAGGGCAGCACTTGGTCCCATCTCTGGTTGGACGATGGTTATTCTCGGTCTGATTTACAATGGCTTAATCTTTATTGTAGGGTTCGCTACGACAGGACTACAGCAGGCCTCTGGCGAAGTATTGCCAAAATTTGGTGACTTTTCCAGCATTAGTGATTTATGGCAAGATTCAACGGACTCTGAAGATCGACCTAAAAACAAGCCAATCCAGCGAGTTTTGCATCGCCGCCAACAACTGCTGCTTTTCATTGTGACTGCCAAACCGGAAAAGATTGCCCAAAGGATTCTCGCTGAGATGAAGCGTGGTGTAACAGGTCTGTTCGGGCAGGGGATGTATACGCATGTAAACCGGGAAGTGTTGATGGTGGCTGTTATGGTTACAGAAATGGCCCGGCTCAAAGCTTTGGTCCTGGACGAGGACCCCAATGCTTTCGTCGCAGTCACACAAGCGCAATCCATCTATGGACGCGGTTTTCAAACTCTGGCTGCTTCATGACCTTTCAAATCCTCTTTGTTCTGATCTTAATCCTTTCCCTGGGGGCGCTTCTGATCTCCGAGAGACTACGCCCGGATGTAGGCGCACTGCTTTTGTTGGTCATCCTGGGATTGACAGGGCTTGTGAGTGCGGGGGAATTATTTTCCGGGTTCAGCCGCTCTGCTGTCATCACGATCATTGCCCTATTCATCATCACGCGTGCACTGGAACAAACAGGCGCAACTCGCGTTCTTGGACAACACCTCAATCGTCTTGCGGGGGGAAAAGAAGCCCGGGCAATTTTAGTGATCATGGTGGCTACTGCCCTGCTCTCATTAGTGATGAATACGATAGCCGCTGCCGCAGTGCTTCTCCCTGCGGTTATCGGCATTACACGCCAGAGTGATTTGCAGCCCTCAAAGCTGCTGATCCCTTTGTCCTTTGCAGCCTTATTAGGAGGAATGGCAACGGTTTATACGACAGCGAATATTCTCGTTAGTTCCGCGCTGGCTGAACAAGGATTCCAGCCTTATGGGGTCCTGGATTTCATTCCGGTTGGATTACCGATGGGAATTGCCGGGATTCTGTTTATTGTGTTTTTTGGACGGCGTTTGCTCCCAGAGCACGGTCTAGGAGGCGAAAAAGGTCCAAGACGGGTGAACCAAAGCCTCTCGGATACCTACAAACTCGCAGACAGTGTGAACGCGGTGTATGTGATCCCGGGTTCCGGAATGGCTGGGTTAAGCCTTGTAGATGGGGGATGGGGCCAGATTCTCGGATTGAATGTGGTGGGAATTTCCCGCGGGGGAAAGGTGACGCTGGCGCCATCTCAAAGCGAGGAGGTGATCGAAGGAGATGTTATTTTGTTTACCGGTCCATTGGATGAACAAACAGCAAGAAGGTATGGATTATTCTTTACAGATGATCCTGATTGGAAAGGCCAATTCATCTCCGAACAAATCAGTCTGGTCGAAGTGGTGCTCGCTCCACGTTCCAAAATAGCCGGCAAGACGTTGAGAGACATTCACTTCCGTGAAAAATTTGAGCTTTCGATCATAGCGATCTGGCGGGAGGGAACGATTATTCGGGAGAAATTAGCCAATATCCCTTTGAAATTTGGCGACACGCTACTGCTTCAAGGCTCTCATGCTCGAATCAACCTGCTCCGGAAAGAACCGGATTTTTTAGTACTCGAGGAAGACATTGCCCCAATTGCATCCCCGAAGAAGGCTTTGCTCGCAGTGGGGTTGACATCGGCGGCAATGCTGCTGCCCGCTTTCAATGTCCTCCCCATTGCGGAAGCAGCATTTGCAGCGGCCACGTTTCTGGTCGTTTTTAACTGTGTCGATATGGATGACGCGTATGCTTCGATTGAATGGAAAGCGGTTTTTCTCATTTCGGGAATGCTTCCTTTGGGAACAGCCATGGCGAATACAGGAACCGCTGCGTTTTTAGGTAACCTATTGATAGGTGTATTAGGCCGGTTAGGGCCGCTCGCCATTGCAGGCGGGATTTTCATTCTCACAACGCTCCTCACCCAAGTGATGAGCGGACAGGCTACGGCAGTTATCCTCGCCCCCATCGCAATTGCAGCCAGTCAAGGTGTTGGGGTAGACCCGCGTAGTATGGCGATGGCGGTTGCGATGGGGTGCTCGATGGCTTTTCTTACCCCATTCGGACATGCAACGAACCTCCTGGTGATGGGGCCAGGTGGTTACACAGTCAAAGACTACACACGGGTGGGCTGGCCGCTCTCTTTGATATTATTTGTCGTAATGCTCGCCTCGCTCTATCTTTTTTGGGGCATCTGACTCGGATAATCAATCTCTGTTTCCGCACTTCCTTCATCTTTGAGGTATTTGGTACCGTCCTCCTCACCACCCATGACCTGTCCGTTGTGGAAAAACTTTGCGAGCGAGTGATGATCATTGACCAGGGGAAGCTACTCTTCGACGGCAAACTCAACGCTTTACAAACCCGCTTTGGTGGAAAACGCGAACTTATCGTAGATTTTGCAGAACATTACCCCGACATCACCGTCCCTGGTGCGGATGTCCAATCCAGTGAAGGTCTGCGCGCCACCTACCCATTTGAACGCGCCAGCCTCTCCGCCTCCGAACTCATCCGCCGCCTGACCGGACGCTACCGCATCCTCGACCTCTCCGTCCGCGAACCGGATATTGAATCAACTGTCCGGCGGATTTATGAGGAACGGCTTTTGGAGAAAAGTTAGTGCGGTATACTTTCCCGTATCCAATAGCCGGTATTCAGTGTTCAGTAATCAGACACTGCTTACAGACTACAAACTGCTATTCACTTAATACTGAATCTCCCGGAGTCTCCCATGCCCAAAATCTTCGTCGTATCCGACGGAACCGGAACAACCGCCGATACTGTTGCCCGTGCAGCGCTGGCGCAATTTGATACCCACGTTGATATTGAAATCCATGCGAATGTCCGCACGCGAGAACAAATCCGAGAAATTGCCGACGAAGCGGCCCAATCCGGGGGTATCATTGTCCATACATTAGTATCGGATGATTTGCGGCGAGAAGTATTTAATGCAGGTCGCGTCCACCATGTCGCCACGATTGATTTGCTTGGCCCGCTCCTGGTTCGCCTCTCGGAAACGTTGTCTTCCGCGCCGCGTGCCCGGCCTGGGCTTTTCAAACCCTTTGAAACGGGTTATCTGAGTCGTATTGATGCACTCGACTTCACCGTCCGGCATGATGACGGGTTGCTCCGTCAAGACCTGGGACAGGCAGATCTTATCCTGGTTGGCCTGTCCCGCACGGCTAAGACACCCCTCAGCATCTACCTGGCTTATCGGGGCTGGAAGGTCGCCAACCTGCCCCTGGTCCCTGGATTGCCCACCCCTCATGAGCTTTTTGAACTCCCAAAAAATCGAATCATTGGCCTGACCATTACCTCAGAACGTCTGCTCGAACTGCGTGTGAAGGGGGAAGATCACCCTGGAATTTCCCCCATCTTTTTCCGTGACCCAAGTTACATCCGCAAGGAAGTGGCTTATGCAAATGAGATTTTCGACCGTGGTGGGTGGGCATTGGTGGATATGACACATAAATCGGTTGAGGAAGCTGCGTCAGAAATTATGACCATCGTTGGAATCGGGGAGGGATAGGTCATGTCCAAAGATATTCACGTTTTATTGGTCGAGGATGATCTGTATGCCCGCGACTTGATGTCCATGTTGCTCACGCGGGATTGGCGGACGCGAGTAGTGGGCGAATTTGGTTCAGAGAGCGACGTCGAACAATTCCTGAGCGATCCCATTCAACGGGTCGGAGCAATTGTGCTGGATACGGAAGTCCCCAGCGACCCGGAATGGCCTTTTCGCATCGCGAATTACGCCAGGCAGTCAGGACAAAAACCTGCAATTCTCTGCACGACCACCCGGCCGAATACAGAAACGCTCAGACAGGTAGTTGCAAACCGTTTCGGGGGATATGTTTTGAAACAGGAAGTGGGGTATGCGTTGGCTGCGGCGATTGCGCTGGCTGCCAAACACGAGAAATTTGTCACTACACGTGGTGCCTATCACCTGGCGTTGCGCGAGCGTATCCGTCTGCCAGATAACGCGGTTCTATTAGATGGTACGAAACCGGTTGCCAACCTGACTCCGCGTGAGGCGGAAATTGCCCGCCTTGCAATCTTGTTCAACCACCCTCACCGCGACCTATCCGATGAGTTGGTCATCCGCGCCGATCAGGTCTCCAAGCATGTGAGCAGTGTCTACACCAAACTCGGCCTGGACGAAATCCTGGACGGGGAAATCCGCCCGGCGACTTTTATTCAGGATAAAATGGTGTTGAAACACTTTCAAGAAATCTTAGACCGTGTGGGGACAGGGAAGTCCGTCCGAAAGACGGCAGACATGGCCACGCTGGCTTTTCATTTGTTGACCGTGCCGGATGTGAGAGACAGACTGTAAATTTTTAATAATTTTATGATAAAAATCTTGACTTGGTGGCCCTGGTTTCTTATAATCAGGGCAGGTTTTCTTTTTAAAGGGTTATCTATTTATTACCCTGAGAAGTTAATAAATAGGTACCTTTATTCAATCAAGAAAACCCATGACAGTTCATCAATGCCAAATCTACTTTATGAGGTGAAATATGACGCAATACGCTCATCCTGAATATCTTGTTGAAACCGAATGGGTTGCAGCCCATTTGAATGACCCCTCTGTCCGCATGGTCGAATCAGACGAGGATTATTTACTGTACGATACCGGGCATATTCCCAGTGCAGTGAAGATTGATTGGTTTACGACTCTCCAACACCCC
>DATDOR010000407.1:0-2790 GCA_035293165.1 Anaerolineales bacterium
CCGAAAAAAAAGGTGTGCGTGGGGGTGTACACCCCCACGCACACCTTTTTTTCGGCTAATTCCCATCCTGGCTGAGTAGTTACGAAAAGGTCTACATTTCTATACGTCCGGTTTGCTTATCCGTTGCGCCGATCAAAAACCAGGTTCGAGTATAATCCACACAATGGCATCAAAAACTTGTCCTCATCTCGGGCGCAGGGATGATCAAGACACTCTCTTCAACTTCCCTTCACCAGGGAATTTTTGCCACCACAGCCATCCGATCTCACCTCCCAGTGAGGATCACCAACATCAACACTGCCTGTCCAGCCTCCATTGCGAATGTCCGGTTTACCGCGCCCCAGCCGGTGAACGGTTACCCCCGTCCATTCAAATAGCTGGATGGGGCGACCCGAACCCCATTTCCACCGGCTTCCTCAAACAATTTTCCCTTTGGCAGATCAGCCTTTTCATTGTGGTTGGAATGATTATTCTTACCGGAGCTATCTTTCTCGCCATCACTGCCAATGCGGGTTCATTTTTGTCAAGTCCCCTGGAAGGTCTCAGCACTTCAACCCTGATCCCAACCCGTACATTTCCCCCCTCCACACCTACCCCTGCCCCCCCAACAGAAACGGCCCTAATTCCCACAGGGAACTCCCCCCAGCCCAGTTCCAGCCCGAGCGAAACTCCCACGACAGAAGTTTGCGGCCCACCCCCTGGCTGGGTGACACACACCGTTCGATCTGGCGACACATTATTCACTATTAGCACCGCCACTGATACCCCTGTCGCACAGTTACAGCAGGCCAATTGCCTGGGTGATTCCACCCAAATCATCACCGGGCAGAAACTTCATGTCCCCAAACTCCCCGAATTCCCCACGACAACGCCAACCATAGCATTTATAAACTGACAAACGCGCTTAACTGCACCCGCACATCGTACACCCCGCCGCTTTGGCGGCGTTCGACCACCTCCCCACTTTTCCTCAATAATTTGAGCATCCCCTGATTCGTCCAATGGACCGTGAAGGCAAAATAATACACCCCATTTTCCAGCGCTAACCGGGCCAGCCGCAACATCAAAGCCGTCCCCAATCCCTGCCCTTGAAACTGGTCTTCAATCACAAAAGCCGCCTCCGCCGTATCTTCCTGACCAGGGGTAAACACATCATACCGCGCCACCCCTACAATCTCCTCCTGCTCTCCCTTCCCAACCGTAGCGACCAATGCTATGCGATTTTGATAATCCAGCGTAGTGAAATACTTTGCCTCTTTATCCAACAGAACGGGATGATTCTCCAAAAACCGGTAATAAATTGTCTCCGGCGAGAGACGGCTGTGAAATTCCTGTAACCGTTTGGCATCATCAGGGCGAATCAACCGGATCGTCAATACCAGTCCATTGGGCAGCGTAAAGGATTCAGAGGGAAAAACAGTGTTCATACCTCTCATTTTATCCCAATTTTTTTGATATACTCCCGCCGCTATGGAAATCACTACACACACCGCCAAAATTGCCACCCAACTGGGCTTTAACAACGAACGCGTCGCCGCCGCGATTCAACTCCTTGACGACGGCAATACTATCCCCTTCATCGCCCGCTATCGCAAAGAAGTCACTGGTACACTGGATGAAGAGCAGCTCCGCGCCATCGCCGGTGCCCTCGAAAAACTCCGCACGCTGGATGAGCGCCGCGCCACGATCCTCAAAACCATCGAAGAACAGGGGCAACTCACCCTTCAACTCCAATCTCAAATTCTCGCCGCCAACTCCCGCACCGAGTTGGAAGACCTCTACCAGCCCTACAAACCCAAACGCAAAACCCGCGCCAGCGTTGCCCGCGAAAAGGGTCTCGCCCCTCTCGCCGATCTAATCCTGGCCCAGGCACGCGGCCAAAAAGCCGAACAACTCGCCGCCTATTATCTCACGCTCGATGTCCCCACCCTCGAAGATGTCCTCGCCGGCGCGCGGGACATCCTTGCCGAAACCATCAGCGATCACCCCGAAGTCCGCAAAAAGACGCGTGAAAAAGCCCTGCAATGGGGATCGGCCAAAACCGAAAAAATCCCCAAAGTCGAAGACCCAAAAGGCACTTACCGTGACTACTATGAATTCGATTTTCGAGTAGATCGACTCCGCCCACACCAGATTCTCGCCATCAACCGGGGCGAAGAAGAAAAAATCCTCCGCGTCAAAGTCTCCCTGCCCGAACGGGATTGGCGCGAGGCCATCACCAACGTCTTTCACCCCGATCCGCGCTCTCCCCTCGCCGAACAACTCAACCTTGCCATGGAAGACGCCGCCGACCGTCTGCTCCTTCCCGCTATCGAGCGCGATGTGCGGCGCGAACTCACCGAAATTGCCGAAAAACACGCCATCCAGGTCTTCGCCGAGAACCTTCGCAATCTGCTCAAGCAGCCCCCTCTCGGCGGCCACACCATTCTCGGCATTGATCCTGGCTTCCGAACCGGCTGTAAAGTTGCCGCTGTAGATTTCACCGGCAAAGTCCTCGACACCGCTACTGTCTACCCTCACGAACCCCAGCGGGAACGCGACCGTGCCATCAAAATCCTCGCCGCTCTCTGCATCCAGCACAAAGTCACCCTCATCGCCATCGGCAATGGTACCGCCTCCCGCGAAACGGAGCAACTGGTTTCCGACCTCCTTGCAAAATACCCATCAGCCCAACGCTCTGCTGATTTGCGATTTGCTGACTTGAAATATTTGATCGTCAACGAGGCCGGCGCGAGTGTCTACTCTGCCAGCCCGCTCGCCCGGGCCGAACTCCCCGACCTCGACGTTTCC